>NZ_BAAAMU010000059.1:22547-67934 GCF_039529435.1 Nonomuraea maheshkhaliensis | reverse complement strand
CGCCGGCGGCCGCACCGCCGAGGCCGTCGCCGTCGAGCTGCTCGCCGCCACCGGCGCGAGCGCGGACGCCCTGGCCGGGCTGACCCTCCAGGACCTGCGGGCGGTCGCGTCAGGGGAGCCCGCCATCGTGACCATGCACGACGCGCGGGGCGACCTCGTCGCCTTCCCGGTCCCGACGCCGGCCCGCCCCCTGCTGTGCCACCTGTCGTCCGACCGGACGGCGGGGGAGCCCCTGCTCACGCGCGCCGACGGCCGGCCGGTGGACGTGCGCTGGCTCAGGAACGCCCTCACCGACGCCGCCCTCGCCGGCGGCATCCCCCGGCGACGCGCCGAACTGCTCGACCCCCACATGCTCCGCGCCACCACGGTGACCGAGTACCTGCGCGACCGCGCGACCTGAGCAGGCGGGGCACCACAACGCCCCGCCCCTCGCCCCTTGGACCCTCGCCCTTTGGATTCCCGGCTCCTGGATCCTCGGCGAGCCGATCCCTGGGCCGGAAGCGTTCGCGCGAGGGGGTGTCACACTCGTGCCCCGGCCCGGGTCAAGGCGGTGAATGCGTCTGAATCGGCCGCTCCGGGGCACCGCGCCCGGGCCGGCGGCCGTTCGTGAAGGAGCGTCTGATGTTCACTGCCGTCGTCACCGTCCTGACCGCCCTCTGGGTGGGTTTCTCCGCGCTGTCCATCTTCATCCGCGCCAAGTGGGTCGTGGAGCCGCTGTCCGAGTACGGCGTCGCCCGCAGGTGGTGGCCCTGGCTGGGCACGGCCAAGGCCGCGGGGGCCGCCGGGCTGCTGGCGGGGCTGGTCGTGCCCGTCGCCGGGGTCATGGCCGGGATCGGGCTGGTGCTGTACTTCACCGGGGCCGTGATCACCGTGCTCAGGGCGCGCTCGTACGCCCACGTCCCGTTCCCGCTGCTGTATCTCGCGCCGGTCGTGGCCGTGCTGGCGCTGGGCCCGGTCGCCTGAGGCCGTACGAGAATCTGGACGACCACTACAACCTTTCGCCCGCCCCCGGCGTAGGGAACGGGCGAGAGGAGTCGAATTGAACGATCACGACGGCTTCCGCGAGTTCGTGCTCGTCCGCCAGCAAGCGCTGATGCGGACGGCGTACCTGCTCACGGGGGACGCGCACCTCGCCGAGGACCTGCTGCAGAGCGTGCTGGTCAAGATGCTCGGGCAGTGGGGCAAGCTGTCCAAGGGCGGCGGCGACCCGGTGGCGTACACGCGCAAGGCGCTGGTGAACCAGTACATCTCGTGGCGCCGCCGACCCCGCGTCGAGCTGCCGAGCGCCGCCGTACCCGAGCACGGCGTCTCGAGCGACGAGAGGACGCTGGACCGGATCGTGCTGCGCCAGGCGATGACCCGGCTGGCCCCCAAGCAGCGGGCCGTGATCGTGCTGCGCTTCTGGGAGGACATGACCGAGGCGCAGGCGGCCGAGGTGCTCGGGTGCTCCGTCGGCAACGTCAAGAGCCAGACCCATCACGCGCTGGCCCGGCTGCGGACGATCGCTCCCGAGCTGGCGCACCTGCTGTCCGAGAACGAGATCGAGGAGGTGGCCCGGTGACGAGGCTGCGCGAGGCGCTGGGCGACATCGCCGCCGACGCCCCCATGGTGAACCTGGCCGACCTGGTGATCGCCGGGCACCGCCGCAGGCGGATACGGACGGCGCTGGCCATCACGTCCGTGACGGCGCTCGCGGTGGCGGGCGCGACGAGCGCGGCCCTGGTGATGCCGTGGCACCGGCTCGCCGCCGACGCCACGCCGCAGAACGCCGTGAAGGTGCCCGAACTGCCCGAGGGGAAGGTGGGGGCGGTCAGCCACGCCTACCGGACGGCGTGCACGGCCGGCCAGGCCCCCCGGACGATCGACTGCGGCCCCGCCGAGTGGCGGGTGGTCACCGCCGGCGGCACGACGTACCGGATGCCGCAGGCGCTCGCTTTCACCGCGGCGCACAACCGCGTCCCCCTCGCGCTCAGCCGCGACGGCCGCAAGCTCGCCTACTACAGCGACGAGGCGGCGGCCTTCGTGGTGCGCGACCTCATGACCGGGCGTGAGGTGACCTCGCCGATCAGGTTCCGGCAGGAGGAGATCAAGGCCGGCGCCATCCTCGTGCTCTCCGACGACGGCCGCCACCTGGCCTTCGACCCGCTGATCGGGAAGAAGCGCCCCACGACGCTGATCGATCTGCGCACCGGGAGGGCGAAGCGGCTGAACAGCCGGTACGAGCCGATCAGCATCAAACAGGGGGTCGTCGAACTGGTCCGTTACGTCAAGACCGACCTGTGGCGGATGCCCGTGGCAGGCGGCGGGAAGCCGGTCCGGTTCAAGGGGGCCTGGATCGGCTTCAGCGAGCTGCACCAGGACGGCCGCACGGTGGTCGCGATCGACCACGCGGACTACCGGAAGGGTGCGCGCACCACGTTCGGCGTGCTCGACGCCGAGACCGGGCGAATCGTACGGAAGGTGCAGATGACCGGCGTGCCGGCGACGACGGGGATCGACGGACTGTCCGTGTGGCGCAGCGAGAAGGTCGTCACGGTGGCGACGTCCGTCGAGTCGAGCCGACGCCTCTACGCGGTGGACGTCACCACCGGCACGGCCACGCTGCTGACCGACCTCGGCACCAAGGCCCGGGAGCTGGTTCTCCCGGGGGACGCCTCGGGGAAGTAGCCGGAACGCGGCGCCCCCTCAGGGCGGGGGCGCCGGTCGCTGAGGTCAGCTCAGGCGGGCGAGCTCCTCCGCGCTCAGCTCCAGGGCCGCGGCGCCGGCGGAGTCGACGATGGTCTCCGGCCGGCTGGCGCCCGGGATCGGGATGACGACCGGGCTGCGGGCCAGCTCCCAGGCCAGGCAGACCTGCTGCGGGGACACGCCGTGCGCCTGCGCGATGTCGGTGAAGGCGGCGTTGCGCTCGCGCAGCTCGCCGGTGCGGCCGATGCCGCCGAGCGGCGACCAGGGCAGGAAGGCCAGGCCGAGCTCCTCGCACACGTCGATCTCGGGCTCACTGGTACGGAACCGCGGCGAGTACTCGTTCTGCACGCTCACCAGGCGCTCGCCGAGGATGTCGTGGGCGAGCCTGATCTGCGCCGGATCGGCGTTCGAGATGCCGGCCATCCGGATCTTGCCGGCGTCGTGCAGCTCCTTCAACGCGCCGATGGTCTCCTCGTACGGCACCTTCGGGTCGGGCCGGTGGTGCTGGTAGAGCCCGATGCTGTCCACACCCAGGGCCTTCAGCGACCGGTCGCAAGCCTCCCGCAGGTACGACGGGCTCCCGTCCATGTCCCAGCCGTCCGGCGTACGGGTGTGGCCGCCCTTGGTGGCGACGAGCACGGAGCCGGTGTCACCGCCCCAGCGCGCCAGCGCCTTGGCCACCAGGCGTTCGTTGTGGCCGACCTCCTCGTGGGAGGGCGTGTAGGCGTCGGCCGTGTCGATCAGGGTGATGCCGGCGTCCAGGGCGGCGAGGATCGTCCGGATCGACTGCTCCTCGTCCGGCATGTGACCGGCCACCGACATGGGCATGGCCCCGAGCCCGATGGCGCTGACCTGGACGTTTCCGATGGCACGCGTTCTCATGGCGTTCTGCATGAGGACAGCCTGTCTGCTGGAGTGCACTCCAGGTCAAACAGGCCATCCGCGTGTCGCGCCTCAGCGCCGCCGGCCGACCCCCGCCAGGACTCCGCCCTTGGCCAGCCCGGGCGCCGGGTACGGGTCGTCGTCGCGCCACTCCTGGACCGGTACGATCCCCGGCTCCAGCAGCTCAAGCCCGGCGAAGTAGCCGCGCATGGTCTCCCGGTCGCGCCAGGTGATCGTCCCCGCGGCCGAGCGACGGTAGACGCCCCTGGCCTCGTCCATCTTGTCGGCCCGTCCCTCCTCGGGCTCGACGTAGCTGTGGGAGATCACCAGATGGCCGCCGGGCACCAGGGCCTCGCGCAGGGTGGCGACGATCGCGGCCACCTCGTCGTCGTCGGGGAAGAAGTGGAAGACGGCCGCCACGATGATCGCGACCGGCTGGGAGAGGTCGAGGTGGGCGGCGGCGGCCTTCAGGATGGCGTCGGGCCGGTGCAGGTCGCCCTCGATCACGGCGGTGTGGGGGTTGTCGGCGAGCAGGGCCTGGGCGTGGACGAGCACGATCGGGTCGTCGTCGACGTAGACGACCTTCGAGCCGGGCGCCTCCCGCTGGACCACCTGGTGCACGTTGTCCTGGGTGGGCAGGCCCGTGCCGATGTCGAGGAACTGCCGTACGCCCGAGCCGGCGATGTGGCGTACGGCGCGGACGAGGAAGCCGCGGTTGGCCAGGGCCATCTCCCGCACGTCGGCGCCGCTCTCGCGGGCGATGGCGACGATCTGCTCCGCCGCCACCCGGTCGGCGTGGAAGTTGTCCTTGCCGCCCAGGTAGTAGTCGTACATGCGCGCGACGCTGGGAACCGTCGGATCGACCCCTTGGGGAGCCCGCTCGTCCGGTAAGCCCTGCGCGTCGCGATCGTGATCTCCGGCCATGATCCCGCCTTCCTCGCCCTGATCGGATCATACGAGACGAACGGCCGCTTGTGATCTTCGTCACCCGGCCTGTTCGCGTGCCCAGGCGAGAATCCGCTCCGCCACCCCGGCGGCCGGCTCGCCGCCGCCCGTGCCGAAGACCTTGGGGATCAGCTCGCGACCCTCGGCGGCGTCCGCCAGCGCGCCGCCGATCCACTCGGCGGGGCCGCCGCGCGCCCGCAGCCTGCGTATCCGCTCGTCGTCCGGGCAGTCCAGCAGCGCCCAGCGGGCCGGCTCCGCCCACCGCGCTCCCGGCGCGAGCTCGCCGGGGTCGTCCATGTTCATGACGACGACCCCGCCCGCCCGCTCGACCAGATGGGGGAGCAGGGTCGTCTTGCCCGCGCCCGGCGCGCCCGCGAGCAGGCACAGAGGGGCCATCGCGTGATCTTCCACCTGGTGGATGGTAGCGAATGAGACTGTACCTACTAGTATGTACGGCATGGACACGAGGGAACGGCTCATCCAGAGCACCCGCGAGCTGCTGTGGGAGCGCGGTTACGTGGGCACGAGCCCGAAGGCGATCCAGGAGCGGGCCGGCGCCGGCCAGGGGAGCATGTACCACCACTTCCGCGGCAAGCCGGACCTGGCCAGGGCCGCGATCGACCGCAGCGCAACGGAGCTGAGGGACAGGGCGCAGGCCGCGTTCACCGGCCCCGGCACCGCCCTGGAGCAGGTCGCCGCCTACCTGCGCCGCGAACGCGACGCCCTCAAGGGCTGCCCCGTCGGCCGCCTCACCCAGGACCCCGACGTGATGAAGGACCCGGAGCTGCGCGAGCCGATCGAGCGCACCTTCTCCTGGCTCACCGGCCGGCTGACGGAGTCGCTGACGCGCGCCCGCGACGACGGCGACCTCGGCGCGGGCCTCGACCCTGCCGCCACGGCCACGGCACTGGTCGCGGTGGTGCAGGGCGGCTACGTGCTGGCCCGCGCCACCGGCTCGGCCGCCGCCTACGCCCAGGCCGTCGAGGGCGCCCTCGCCCTGCTCGCCGTCCGCCCAGGAGAGGACTGACATGCCCTTCGTCCGCATCGACGCGCTCAGGGCCGGCCCCGACCGGCTCGACGCGCTCGGCCGCGCCGTGCACGACGCCATGGCCGAGACCATCGGCATCCCGTACGACGACCGCTTCCAGGTCCTGACCAGCCACGACGGCACCACCGGCACGCTGCGCTACGACGGCTTCCCCGGCATCGGCCGCGACGACGACCTCGTGTTCGTGGCGATCACGTTCCGCTCGGGGCGCACGCCCGCGCAGAAGAGGGCGCTCTACCGGCGCATCGCCGAACTCGCCCACGAGTACGCCGGCACCGAGCCCCGGAACGTGTTCGTCACGCTGACCGAGAACGAGTCGATCGACTGGTCGTTCGGGGACGGGATCGCGCAGTATGCCCCGGACTGACGGGCCTTTCCGCTCATACCGGCTACGGGCCCGCCGAGCGTCACTCCTGTTCGGGCCCGCCCAGCGCGGGATCGCGGCGGATCCGGGCCGGTACCAGGCCGACGATGGAGGGCCCGCCCGCGAAGCACCACAGCGCTATCACCGGGTCGCAGATGGCGCAGCCGAACGACGACAGCTCGGCGAAGGGCAGCAGCGGGGTGCCGTTCAGATGGTGGATCACGTCCCACGCGGTGTGCAGCAGCCAGCCGACGCCGATCCAGGTCCAGCTCTCCAGCCCCCGGTAGGCGACGTAACTCATCACGACCGGCAGCACGAACTCCCACGGACCGAGCCCGTCCCCGCTCAGGTAGGCGGCGCCCGCCCCGGCCACCACGACGGCGTTGAGCGGGCGCCGGTGCCGCTCGGGGACCAGGGAGATCAGGGTGACGGCGACGACGCCGATGAGGATCGGCATGACGATGGACATGGGACGTGATCATCCGTTTCTGGGGTGGTCGCGGCGGGTGCGCAGGCAACGCTAGGCCGCCCGGCACCCTCGCCCCAGTGGGCCGATCGACAATTTCCCACGGGATATCGCCAGCCACCTGCCCGCTCACCTGCCCGCTCACCTGCCCGCTCACTGGGCCGGTCAGGAGCCCGGTGTCTCGGTCGGTGTCTCGGTCGGTGTCTCTGTGGGGGTCTCTGTCGGGGTTTCCGTGGGAGTCTCCGTCGGGACCTCGGTCGGCGTCTCGGTCGGCGTCTCGGTCGGTGCCTCGGTCGGTGCCTCGGTGGGGGGCGGTGTCGCGGTGTCCGACGGGATCGGCGTGGCGGTCGTCGTCGGCGTCGGGCAGGGAGCCGGCGTCTGCCACGTCGGCACGACCCCTCTCCACCACTGCTTGGCCCGCTTCCACTCGCGGTTGTTCCACGGGTACAGCCGGACGGGGCGCGACAGGTCGAGCACGTTCAGCGCCCTGGCCGTCGTGCCGTCCGTGGTGGCCGTCACCGACACCCAGCCGCCCTGCTCGATCTGGGCCTCCCGGTCACGGAAGCGCACCGGCCGGCGCGTGGTCTCGTCGATCGTGTACGTCTGCTCGAACCCGTCCTGGCTGCGTACCGTGATGGAGTCCGTCGCGAGGGCGGACACCTGCCCCGTCTGGGCGAGCACCGTGACGGTGCCGCACCCGTCCTTGGTCGGGACCACGAACTCGCCGTGCATCGCGCCCAGGAAGCTCCAGGGGTTGATCGACGGCACCTCGGTCGCGGTGGGCGTCGGAGCCGGAGTCTCCGTCGGTACGGGGGTTTCCGTCGGAGTTCCGGTCGGAGTTCCTGTGGGGGACCCGGTGATCGTCGGGGTCGGGGCCGGCGGCGTCAGGGTGGCCGCCGAGGCCGTCACGGTCACACCGAGCCCGCCGGCCGTGACGATCGCGACGGCCGCGACCTTGAGCAACTGCCGGGAGACCCGCCGCTGCGGGCGCGGTCGGTCGAACCTCATACGCGTCCTCCATGTGGATCGGAGTCATCTGGCCCTCCACCCGGCGAACCGGCGCATGGCGACGACCGCCACGGCGGTCTGCCGTGACGTGGAGGGAGGGGCTGAACTCGCGTCATTTGTCGAAGGCGAACAGGCCGGACTACGGCGCCGGCACCACCACAACGGGTACGGGTGCCGGACGCGAACGCTAGCTCTGGTTGGACGTTCGGGCGGACTCAGTAGGTTCCGCCGTTTTCTCCGCAGTAGTCCGATCAGTGGGTACGCCACCGTTCCGGACAGCCGGCATCCAGGGTCAGGAAGGGATGACGTCGAACGTGCGGAGTGAGTGTTCACTCCAGATCGATGGGGCGCGCCGGCCGATAAAGTTGCCAGTGGCTCCCCCCGCGAGGAAGGAAGGCGTGTCATGCCGACTGGAGTGGCCATGCGCGACGCGCGCCGGCAGCTGTTCGACGCCGCCGAACGGGTGCTGCTCCGCGCCGGCCCCCAGGCTCTGACCAGCCGCGCCGTCACCACCGAGGCGGGCTGCGCCAAGGGGGTCCTGCACCGGCACTTCGCCGACTTCGACGAGTTCCTGGCCGAGCTGGTCCGTGAGCGCATCGCCGGGGTCGAGCGGCAGGCGGCCGTCCTGCGCGCCGCCGCGGGCACCGGCACCGTGACCGGCAACCTCGCGGGCGCGCTCACCGAGTTGTTCGGCTCGGTCGCGGTGGCCGTCGTCGGCCTGCTCGTCTTCCGCGACGACCTGCGTGCGCTGCTCCGTGTCACCGCGCCCGCGGGCGTTCCGATCCTCACCGAGGCCACCGGCATGATCGCGGTCTATCTGGCCGAGGAGCGCGCCATGGGCCGCATCGCCGCGGACGCCGACGTCGACACCCTCGCGCTCATGCTGATCGGGTCCGGGCACCTGCTGTTCGCCGGGCGGGCGGGCGGCCCGCCGGACGAGGCCGAGGTCGAGCGGCTCGTGTCCACGGCCCTCGCCGACGTCCTCCAGCGCCGCCTGCTGTAACGGCCCTGTGGGCCGCCCGCGGCGATGCCGTCTTCGCGCCGTACCCAGAGTCTCAGGCGGCGATCTTGGCGAGGAAGGCGTCCAGGTTGGCGTGCAGGCGGGCGATCCTGCCCTCCAGCGGCAGCGTCTCCTCCAGATCGCCCCCGGACATCGACTCCTTCCTGCCCCGCAGGTACAACGAGCAGTCCAGGTCGTTGCAGAGGTACTGCCCGACGGTGTTGCCCAGCCGGCCCGCCTCGCCGGTGCGTCGCGCCGTCATCAGCGCCACGCCGCCGCCCGTCCGCGTGGTCAGGCAGAGCGAGCACATGCTGCGCGAGGTGAAGCCGCGCCCGCCGCCGGACGTCACCCGCAACGCGATCCCGGTCAGCCGCCCGTCATGTTCGACGACCAGATAGGTGCGCTCCGGCGCGCCAGGATCGCGCCAGCCCAGGAAGTCGAGGTCGTCCCACGGCTGGTCGTCGAGGTCCTTGGGCAGGCCGAGCCGCTTGGCCTCACCCTTGGAGCAGTTGACGAAGGACGCGCGGATGTCACGCTCGGTGATGGCTTTCATGAGTAGCGAGGCTAGACAAGCTCAAACTATTATGCAAATGCATAAATAGTTTAGGTTTCTGGGAGGACGTCCATGGCACGTGCGGGGGTGACCGTCGACCGCCTCACCGAGGTGGCGGCGGACCTGGCCGACGAGCTCGGCTTCGACAACGTGACGATCACGGCGCTGGCGCGCAGCTTCGGGGTCAAGGAGGGCAGCCTCTACTCCCACATCAAGAGCATGCGCGACCTGCGGATCAAGGTGGCGCTGTTCGCCCTGGCGGAGCTGGCCGACGAGGTGAGCGACGCGCTGGCCGGGCGTGCCGGCAAGGACGCGCTGGTGGCCTTCGCCAACGCCTACCGCGACTACGCCAGGCGGCATCCGGGACGCTACGCCGCCACCCGCTTCCCGCTCGACACGGAGACCGCGACGGCCAGCGCGGGCGTCCGGCACGCCGAGATGACGCGCGCCATCCTGCGCGGCTACCGGGTGCCCGAGGCGGACCAGATCGACGCGATCCGGCTGCTCGGCAGCACCTTCCACGGGTTCGTGAGCCTGGAGGCGGCCCAGTCCTTCAGCCATTCGAGCGGGGTGCGCGACACCGACAGCTCGTGGTCCGCGATCCTCGACGTCCTCCACTTCACCCTGTCCAACTGGCCGGGCACAGCCTCCTAGCCGGCGCCCGCGAGCTCGTGGCGGCGGGCCGTACGCGTGATCGCGGCGACGTGGTCGGGCCACAGCCGGCGCTCCAGCCAGTGACCCATGCCGGGATAGACGTGCAGCTCAGAGCCGGGGATCGCCTCGGCCATGTCCGCAGAGGCGTGCCAGTGCAGCAGCGGGTCGTCGCGTCCGTGCACCAGCACCGTGGGCGCCTCGACCGCGCGCAGCCGTTCGAGCCGCTCGGGGGCGCGCACCAGCGCCGCCCACTGGCGGGCCATGCCGTCGGGGGCGTAGCAGCGGTCGTACGCCTCGGCGGCGCGGTCGCGGGCCCACTCCACCTCCGACTCCGGATGGTCGGGCCGGGCCTCCCGGTGGGCGGCCGCCGCGTACGCGATCACCTCGTCGCGCCCGTACCTGGGCTGCGCCATCAGGCGCTCGGGGTGCTCGCCGTGCAGCACGTACCTCGGCGACCGCCCCGGGATCGAGTAGAACAGCGCCAGGCCGCATACCCGCCGCGGGTGCTCGATCGCCAGCAACTGCGCGATCATCCCGCCCATCGACCGGCCCGCCACGTGGGCGCTCTCCAGGCCCAGCGCGTCGAGCACCCTGACCACGTCGTACGCCATGTCCGACAGCCCGTAGCCGCCGTCGAGGTCCTCGGGGCCGCCGAACTTCTGCGACAGCCCGACGTCGCGGTTGTCCAGCCGGATGAGGTGGAACCCGGCGTCGATGAGGAGCGCGCAGAACTCCTCGTGCCAGCCGATGAGCTGCCCGCCGAAGCCCTCGATCAGCACCAGCGGCCTGCCGGACGGGTCTCCCGCCGTCTCGTAGTAGATCTCGACGTCCGAGGCGCTGGTGAAGGGCATGTGCGGCTCTCCCGGGGGTGTCGCGGGGGGACGCTCTGAGGCTACGGAGACCGGAGGAGGGGCGGCAATGTGCCGCCAACCCAGAGAATCTCGTCGTACTGTGCCGGTAGCCCAGCGGATAACCTGTCACGGGCGCGTCTTCGTCGCCCGTACGATGACCGGATGTTGATCAGAGAGGCCACCGAGGAGGACTGGGCGGCCGTGTGGCCGTTCCTCCGCAAGATCGTCGCCGCCGGCGAGACGTTCACCTACCCCGTCGACCTGGGCGCCGACCAGGCCCATGACTGGTGGATGCTGCCGGCGCCCAACCGCACGGTCGTCGCCGTGGACGACTCCGGCGAGGTGCTGGGCACGGCCAAGATGAACAACAACCAGTGGGGCAACGGCGCCCACGTCGCGAGTGCCAGTTACATGGTCGATCCGGCCCGTACCGGCCGCGGTGTGGGGCGGGCGCTGTGCGCGTACACGCTGGACTGGGCGCGGGCGCAGGGCTTTCGCGCCATGCAGTTCAACGGCGTCGTCGAGACGAACACGCACGCGGTGTCGCTCTACCGGTCGCTCGGCTTCGAGATCATCGGGACGGTGCCCGAGGGCTTCCGGCATCCGGAACGGGGATACGTGGGCCTCCACATCATGCACCGGCCACTCTGACCTGCTGGGCGGCCGAGCGGCCGGGCGGGCCGCATGGACCGGACACCGCGTGGGAATAGCCCTCCAGGTGACCGCCACCCCAGCAGCGTTGTCCGTGGCCGAGGCCGGCCGCTCGCTGGCCGTCCCCGCCACCTACGCCGACGAGGCCCGCCTGCACGCCGCCCTCACGCTCCTGCGCGAGCAGGCCCCCGTCCACCGCGTCGAGGCCCCCGGCTACGCGCCCTTCTGGGCCGTCACCCGGCACGCCGACATCACCGACATCGAACGCGACCACGCCCTGTGGCGCAACGCCCCGCGTCCCGTCCTGCGCACCGCCGCGCTCGACGCCGCGCTCGAAGCCCGCCGCGCCAAGGGCGGGGCCCTGGCGACGCTCGTGCACCTGGACGGCCGCCGCCACCGCGAGCTGCGCGCCATCGGGGCCGACTGGTTCCGCCCCAAGGCGATGCGCGAACTGAGAGCGCGCGTACGCGAACTGGCCGCGCGATACGTCACCGTCATGGCCGAGCACGGCGGCGCCTGCGACTTCGCCCGCGACGTCGCCGCCCACTACCCGCTCTACGTCATCCTCTCGCTGCTCGGCCTGCCCGAGTCCGACTTCCCGCGCATGCTCAGCCTGACCCAGCAACTGTTCGGCCAGGACGACGCCGACACCGGGCGCGGCTCGGGCACGCCCGTCGACCACACCTCGGTGCTGGAGGACCTCTTCGCCTACTTCCACGACCTGACCGCCCGCCGCCGCGCCACCCCCACCGGCGACCTGGCCTCGGAGATCGCCAACGCCCGCGTCGACGGCCACCACCTGGACGACAACACCGTCGCCTCGTACTACATCATCATCGCCACCGCCGGGCACGACACCACCAGCTCCACCATCGCCGGCGGCCTGGAAGCGCTCATCCGCCACCCGGCCGAGCTGCGCCGGCTGCGGGCCGACCCCGGCCTGCTGGGCCCGGCCGCCGAGGAGATGATCCGCTGGGTCAGCCCGGTCAAGTCGTTCATGCGCACGGCGTCCGCCGACACCCAGGTCCGCGGCACGCCCATCGCTGAGGGGGAGTCGGTGCTGCTGGCCTACCCGTCGGCGAACCGGGACGAGGAGGTCTTCCCCGAACCGTTCCGCTTCGACGCCGGACGCGACCCCAACCGGCACCTGGCGTTCGGCTCAGGCGTGCACTACTGCCTGGGCGCCGCGCTGGCCAGGATGGAGATCCAGGAGCTGTTCGCCGAGCTGCTGCCCCGGCTGACCCGCGTCGAGCCGGACGGTGAGCCCGCGCGGACGGCGACCACGTTCGTGGGCGGGCTCAAACGGCTGCCGATCCGCTACTCGCTCTCCTGACGCCGGCCGCCGGCCACGGCGGTCAGCTTGGCCGGGTTCATCATCCACATCACCTGCTCGATGCCCCGCTCCGAGGCGCTGACCGCGATGACCGTGAACACCTCACCGTCGCGGCTGAGCAGGGCCGCGGGCTGCCCGTTCACCGTCCCCCACGCCACCTCGACCCCCGTCCAGAATCGCGGCGCGAACGCCTTGATGACCTTCGCCACCCGCGTCGCTCCGACCACGGGGATGCGGGTTGCGCGCGCGGCGCCGCCGCCGTCGGAGTAGCTGACCACGTCCGCGGCGAAGAGCTCCTCCAGCGTGGCCAGGTCGCCGGCGCGGGCGGCGGCGACGAAGGCCGTCAGCAGCTTGCGCTGCGCGCCCGGGGTCACGGGGGCGCGGCGCTCGACGAGCACGCGCTTGCGGGCCCGGCTGACGAGCTGGCGCACCGCCGGCTCGCTGAGCCCCACGATCTCGGCGATCTGCGGGTAGGGGTAGTCGAACGCCTCCCGCAGCACGTACGCGGCCCGTTCCGTCGGCGAGAGCCGTTCCAGGAGCAGCAGCACCGCCAGGCTCAGCGCCTCACCGCGCTCGGCTCCCAGATAGGGGTCGGCGCCGGTGTCGACCGGCTCGGGCAGCCACGGGCCGACATACGTCTCTCGGCGCACGCGCGCGGACTGCAGCTCGTTGATCGCGAGCCGCGTGATCGTCGTGGCCAGGAACGCGGCCGGATTGTCCACCGTCGAACGGTCGTAGCCCTGCCAGCGCAGCCAGACGTCCTGCACCAGATCCTCGGCCTCGCCGGCGCTGCCCAGCATCCGGTACGCGATCCCGAACAGGCGTCCCCGCACGTCCGCGAACACCTCCGCGGCCCGTTCGAGCTCCTTCGGATCGTCCGACCCACTGTCCGTCACCGCCATCGCCCCCTGTCGCCCCCATTGTCCCCGCCGATCCCCCGACGAGCGGTGAGGCGGGGCCGGGCGGCGCGTCCGCCCGTCCGGCGCTCCCCACCCCGCGCCCGGCCGGAGATCGACACCGAACGCATCATAGGCGTCGCGCCCGACAGCCTCTGACGCGGCGGCCTTCGACACGACGGCCTCAGACGTGGCGGATTCTGCCGCGGCGGCTGCTCCGGTCCTGCGGGAAAGGGGGTGCGGTCAGCGGGGCTCCAGGGAGGCGGTGAGGCGGGAGGCGAGCTTCGCGACCGCGGCGCGCAGCTCGGGCCCGCCCTCGACGCGGAACGGGAACGGAATCGTGGGCAGCCACTCCTGCGCGTACATCGACGGGTTGCTCGTGCTGCCGACCAGCACACACCCCCCGTTCAGAGGTTCGAGCCGTCCCATGGGCGGCCGGATCCACGGCGCGACCTCCTCCCGAGGGGCGTCGAACACGACCCGCGTGCCGAACTCCCACCCGGTGCCCAGGTTCTCCTCCAGCACCGCCACCGGGTCGAGGCCGTCAGGAGGCTCGAAGGCCCGCGTCGTCCGCCGGACCTCGCGTACGCGGTCGACCCGGTACGTGCGCACGGCCCCCGCGTGGTGGGAGTGGCAAAGCAGGTACCAGCGGCCGTGGCGGACGACGACCGCCCACGGTTCGACCTCCGCCTCCCACTCGTTGCCCGACTCGCTCCGGTAGGCGACCACCACGCGCCGCCGGTCCGCGCCGGCGGCCACGAGCGCGCTGATGATCGCCGGGTCGGGCCGGGCCGAGAACCGGTCGGGCGCCGCCGAGGCGTGCTCGCGCAGCGCCGCCGCCTGCCGCCCGACGCTCTCCGGCAGCGCCCTGATGACCTTGCCGAGCGCGGCGCCGACGACGCCGCCCGCGGCGGTGGCGGCCGGCTGCCCGTCGGGCACCGCCATGACCAGGCCGAGCGCCTCCGGCTCGGTGAAGGCGACCGGGGGCAGCCGGGTGCCGCGCCCGAGCCGGTATCCGCCGTACGGGCCGCGGGTGGACTCGACCGGGATTCCCGCCTCGCGCAGGATCCCGACGTAGCGGCGCGCGGCCCGTTCGGTGACGTGCAGGTGATCGGCGAGCTCGGCGGCCGTCACGCCGGGGCGGTTCCTGAGGAGCTCCATCGTGCGCAGGGCCCGTGCGGTGGGGCTGAGGTCGGTCGGCACCCCTGAAGATTAGGAGGTCACGTCAGGAACAGGAAGCCGAACGTCCGGAATCGGTCCTAGCCTGGCGTGGCTACCGGGTCCCGCGGGTACGGCGCTCGCCGGGATGTACCAAGGAGAAAGACTGAAATATGGACATTCTGCTGATCGGCGGCCTCTGGCTCGACGCCTCCACCTGGGACGACGTCGTGCCCGCCCTGGAGGCGCACGGGCATCGCGCCGTGCCGGTCGCCCTGCCGGGCCAGGGCGACGGATCCCGTACGGCCACGCTGGACGACCAGGTGGCGGCGGTGCTCGCGGCCGTCGACGCGGCACGGGGCGAGGTCATGGTGGCGGGACACTCCGCCGCCTGCACCCTGGCCTGGCTGGCCGCCGACGCGCGCCCGGACCGGGTCGCCAAGGTCGCCCTCATCGGGGGTTTCCCGTCGGGCGACGGGCAGGCGTACGCCGACTTCTTCGAAGTGGAGGACGGGGTCATGCCGTTCCCCGGATGGGGGCCGTTCGAGGGGCCCGACTCCGCCGACCTCGACGAGCAGGCCAGGCGGGACTTCGCGAGCGCGGCCGTACCGGTGCCCGAGGGGGTGGCGAAGGGCGTGGTGCGCCTGACGGACGAGCGGCGGTTCGGCGTGCCCGTGCTGATGGTGTGCCCCGAGTTCACCCCCGCGCAGGCGCGCGAGTGGGTCGCGGCCGGGGACGTGCCTGAGCTGGCCAAGGCCGAGCGGGTCGACTACGTGGACCTCGGCTCCGGGCACTGGCCCATGCTCACCCGTCCGGCGGAGCTGGCCGACATCCTGGCCGCCGCCACCAGGCCCTGACCTGCCCGGAATGCAGGGGACCTCAGGGGACGCGGCCGACGGCGCAGAGGATGTCGGCGCCACCCGGACCGGCGAGCGAGGGATCGAGGGCGACCTCGGGGCGCCAGTCGGTCGTCGACACCAGGCCGGGCTCCATCAGCTCCAGCCCCTCGAAGAAGCCGGCGATCTGCTCGCGCGTGCGCGGGGTCACGTTGCCCGCGGTGGTCCTGCGGTAGACGTCCTTGCCCTCGCCGACCACGTCGCTGCCCAGCTCGCCCGCGGTCACGTGCGAGATGATCAGGTGGCTGCCGGACGGCAGGGACTCGCGGACGGTGCGGACGATGGACTGGGCCTGGTCGTCGTCGGGGATGAAGTGCAGCACCGCGAGCATCAGCACCGTCAAAGGCTGCCGGAAGTCGAGGTGGCCGGTGACGTCGGGGTGGCCCAGGATCGCCTTGGGGTCGCGCATGTCGCCCTCGACCACGATGACGTCGTCGGTCTCCGCCAGCAGGGCGCGGGCGTGCACGAGCACGATCGGGTCGTTGTCGACGTAGACCACCCGCGAGCCGGGGGAGAACCTGGCCGCGACCTGGTGCACGTTGTCCTGGGTCGGCAGCCCGGTGCCGATGTCGAGGAACTGGTGGGTGCCGCCTTCCGCGACCGCGCGTACGGCCCGCCCGAGGAACGCCCGGTTGGCCTGCGCGACCTCCTTCGCGTTGGGAGAGAGCTGGATGATCTGAGCGGCGGCCTCGCGGTCGGCGCGGAAGTTGTCCTTGCCGCCCAGGAGATAGTCGTACATCCGGGCCACGCTCGGCACGGTCGCGTCCACGCCCGCAGGTGCCCGCTCCTGCTCCGTCATGCCTTCTCCTCAGTCACTCGTTAAAACGATCGTAGTAGGAAAGGCAGGGGAGCATGTGCGGGATTGCCCGAATCTACAACGTAAAGGCGCTGGCCGGGAAGGCGAAACTGAGCGGTCGCGCAGCCCCGGCCGCTGAGCCGTCACACAGCCGCGACGCTCAGACGTTGCGCAACACCGACACGACGATGCCCAGCACCACGGCACGGTCGCCGTCGATGACGTCGTACGCGGGATTGCGCGGTTCGAGAAGAACGTGTCCGCCGCGTCGCCGGTAGACCTTCACGGTGGCCTCGTCGTCGATCATCGCGGCGACGATCTGGCCCGAGTGGGCCTCGGGCTGCTGGCGTACCACGACGAGGTCGCCGTCGCAGATGGCGGCGTCGATCATCGAGTCGCCCCGGACGCGCAGGCCGAAGACGTTGCCGCGCCCGGTCAGGTCGCGGGGCAGGGTCAGGGAGCCGTCCAGGTGCTCGTCCGCGGGGATGGGCACGCCGGCCGCGATGTCGCCGACCACCGGCACGCTCACCAGCTCGCCTGACGTCTCCGCCGCCGGGCCGCGCAGGAACAGGCGGACGTCGATGGGCCGGGTCATCGACGCGCTCCGGCGCAGGAAGCCCTTGTCCTCGAGGCTTCTCAGGTGCTTGGCCACCGTGGACGCCGAACGCAGCCCGACCGCCCGGCCGAGTTCGCGGGTGCTCGGGGGGTAGCCGTACCTGATCACCCAGTCCTGGATGGCGGCCAGGATGCGCTGCTGACGGGGCGGCAGGGCGGCGGCGTCGAGGTGGTCGAACGGGTCGGCGTCGTAGGCGGTCACGGTTGAGATCGTAGAGGTGGTAGGGCGGGTACGTGGTGAGGGCGGCCTTCGGCGGGCGAGTCCCGCCGGGGCGCGGCCTGCCGGCGGCGGCGCGGTTTCGCCACGGGGCCGGCCGCCGACGGCGAGTACCTTGGCCCGGTGGCCGCGCAGGTGGCCCGATCGCCGCCGCGTACCCGGACCGGACCGGTCGTTCGCGTGCGTCACCTGCCCGATCACTCCCTGAGGAAGGCTGTAGCCGCAGGTCAGCGGATTCTGTCGGCAGGCGGTTGTATATTCTTCCCATGACTGCGGAAGACCTGGCCGACCTGGTCCGGCTGCGGCGGGTGCGTGATCTGATCGACCGCGACTATGCGCGGCCGCTCGACGTGGCGGCGATGGCCCGCCACGCGCTCATGTCGCCGGCGCACTTCTCGCGGCGGTTCCGCGCGGCCTACGGAGAGACCCCCTACGGCTACCTCATGACCCGCCGCATCGAGCGGGCGATGGCTCTGCTGCGCGCGGGCATGAGCGTCACCGACGCGTGCATGGCGGTGGGGTGCACGTCGCTCGGCTCGTTCAGCTCGCGCTTCACCGAGCTGGTGGGGGAGACACCGAGCGCCTACCGCGCCCGCGAGCACCACGCCGAGACGGCCATGCCCCCGTGTGTGGCGAAGGTGCGCACCAGACCGGTCAGGCACGCCGAGCTCCGGAGGGAGGCGGGACGCGGAGCCGCGGCTTAGCGTCGACCTCATGTCCATCGCACTGCAGTACTGTCACGTCACCGTCAACGACGTGGAAGAGTCGCTCGCCTTCTACCGCGACGGGCTCGGGCTCGACGTGACCAACGACGTCTCCTCGGGCGGGTTCCGCTGGGTCACCCTCGGCAGCCCGACGCAGCCGGGCCTAGAGATCGTCCTGTCCGAGCCGCACGCCGGCCGGTCCGAGGCCGACGGCGACGCCATGCGCGAGCTGCTCGCCAAGGGCGTCATGCCGATGCTCATCTTCCGTACGGACGATCTCGACGCGACGTTCGAGAAGGTGCGGGCCAGCGGCGCCGAGGTGCTGGAAGAGCCGGCCGACCAGCCGTGGGGCCCCCGCGACTGCGCCGTCCGCGACCCCTCCGGGACCATGATCCGCATCGCCCAGGAACCGAAGGCGTAGCCGCCCCCGCCGTGCCGTGTAGCCGGGACGTCTTGCTCGGACGCCGTTGATCAACGGGCCGGGGCTGGAATGTCTCGAGGGGATGCTGCTGGTCAATGGGCCTTGGCGGGGCGGCACCGGCGGAGCTGGTTTGGCTCTTGTCGTGGGATCGCATTACGTTGCCGGAGTGGATCTCTTCTCACGCTCCTGGGATGCGTTGCTCGCGGCGGTCGCCGAGCTTCGTGAGGAGGACTTCGCGCGGCCGTCCGGGTGCCGGGGGTGGCTTGTCCGGGATCTGGTGTGTCACCTGGTCATCGACGCGCAGGACGTTCTGATCACGCTGGCGACCCCCGCGGACACGGAGCCGACCCGCGATGCGGTGACGTACTGGGAGGTTTCGGATACGCCGCCGAGTGGTGAGGATCCGCTGGACGCGCTCACCGTCCGGCTGGCGGCGGCGTACGAGGAGCCCCGGCTGCTCACCTTCCACCTCGACGACGTCGGGTCCGCCGCCGGCCGGGCCGCCCGGCTCGCCGATCCGGCGCTGCGGGTCGGCACCCGTGACGAGGTCCTGGCGGCGGGCGACTACCTCGGCGCGTACGTGCTGGAGTGGACGCTGCACCACCTCGACCTCGTCGCGCGCCTCCCGCACATCCCGGGACCGCCCGCGGAAGGCGCGGCCCGTTCGCGCGAGATGCTGGAGAAGATCGCCGGGACGCCGTTCCCCGCGTCGTTCTCCGACCAGGACGCGCTGCTGGTCGGCACCGGGCGGCGCGACCCGACCGGCGCGGAGCGGGCCGAGCTGGGCGAACTGGCCGGGAGGTTGCCGTTCGTCCTTGGTTGACCGCCCCATCCCGCTGACCGACAGGGTGATCGCGTGACGGCGCAGAACGGCAAGCGGTGGAACCACAACATCCACTACCACCCGCGCGTCCTCCGCGCGATCCCCGACGGCGCGAAGAGCGCCCTTGACGTGGGCTGCGGCGAGGGCACGCTGGCCCGTGAGTTACGGCGGGTCGTGCCGCACGTCACCGGCGTCGACCGCGACCCGGCCGGCATCGCCCGGGCCCGCGAGCACGCGGTCGCCGCGGCCGACGTGCCTGGCGCGGGCGACGCGAAGGACGTGCCTGACCCGGGCGACGCGGGCGACGCGGGCGACATCGTCTACATCGAGGGCGACTTCCTCACCCATCCCTTCGAGCCCGCCTCGTTCGACGTCGTCACCGCGGTGGCGACCCTGCACCACATGGACGCCGCCACCGGACTGGCCCGCATGCGGGACCTGCTCGCTCCCGGTGGCGTGCTGGCCGTCGTCGGGCTGGCCCGCAGCACCATGCCCAGGGACATGCCGCGCGAGCTGGCCGCCGTCGCCGCCGGCGCGCTGCACCGGGTCACGAAGAACCACTGGGAGCATCCGTCGCCCACGGTGTGGCCGCCGCCGGTGACGTACCCGGAGATGCGGGCGCTGGCCGCCGAGCTCCTGCCCGGCTCCGCGTACCGCCGCCACCTCATGTGGCGCTACAGCATCGTGTGGCGCAAGCCGCAGTACTGAACGGGCCCGTCAGAGCCAGACCGTCAGAGCAAGACCGTCAGAGCCAGACCGTCAGAGCCAGACGGTGGCGAGCCAGGCGGCCACCACCGCGGCGGCCAGGAGGACGACGTTGAGCCCGATCAGCCGCGCCTCGCCCCGGCTCAGATGCAGCGTGATGCCGCCGACCTGGAGCAGCGTGAAGCCGACGGCCGCCGCGAGGGCGAGCCACGGCGCGATCCCGGTCAGCGGCGGCAGGACGAGCCCGGCCGCGCCGAGCAGCTCCAGAATCCCGATCACGCGGACGAACGGCATCGGGACGGCGTCGACCCAGCCCATCATCGGCCGCAGCCGCTCCTTGTCCTGGGCGACCTTCTTGCCTCCGGAGTAGAGGTACATGAGGGCCAGGAGCGCGGCGACGACCCAATAGGAAATCTCCATGAAGGCACACCTCGGGGGTTGCTGATGTGGCCTCGGCCACGATGGTTACCACTGGTGGGCAGCCCCATGATGCGTCACTATCGAAAGCCCTGCAAAAGGCACACGCGTGTGCGTTACCCACAAGGGGCTGTCGTGGCGGAGTACGAGCACACCTGCATGATCCGGGGAGACGGGGGCCGGACGCTCCGCGCCGTACTCGACCGGATCTGCAACAAGTGGACGCTGCTGATCGTGGCCACCCTCGACCAGGGCAGCCTGCGTTTCACCGACCTGCACGATCAGGTTCCCGGCATCTCCCAGCGCATGCTGACGCTGACCCTGCGCAACCTCGAACGCGACGGCCTGGTCTCGCGGACGGTGCACGCCGAGGTGCCGCCGCGGGTGGAGTACGCCCTGACGCCGACCGGCAAGAGCCTCATCCCGCCCGCGCTGGCGCTGGCCGGCTGGGCCATCGAGAACGTCGCGCACATCGAGGCCAGCCGGGAGGCGTACGAGGCCCGCACCTGACCCGGGAGATCGCCGGTAGCCTGGCACGCCATGACATCGCCGGGGGCGAGGCGGTGACGGGCCACATCGGCGGACGGGCGCTGACGACGAGGGAGGAGACCGGTGCGCAGCAGTGAACTGGCCGCGCTGGCCGGCGTCACGATCCGTACCGTGCGGCACTACCTGCAGATCGGGCTGCTCGAAGAGCCCGAGCGCTCGGTCAACGGCTACCGCGACTACGACGTGCGCCACCTGGTCCGGCTGCTGCGGATCGGCCGTTTGACCGAGCTCGGCCTGCCGCTCGCCGAGCTCCCGGACGTGCTCGACGATCCCCAGGTCGCCGAGGAGGTGCTCGACGAGCTGGACCGGCAGGCGGTCGCCGAGATCGAGCGGCTCACCAGCCGGCGGGCGGCCATCGCCCGGCTCCGCCGCGACGGCGCGCTGCCCGACCTGCCGCCGGAGATGGCCGACTACGGCCAGGCCATCAAAGCCGTCGCCCCTGACGCGGCCCGGCACGAGTACGAGCAGCTCCTGCTGATCTCGCACCTGATCGGCGAGAACGGGACCGCCGCCCTCGCCGGTGCCATGGCCGAGCAGGCCCTCTTCACCCCGGCCACGGCGGACCTGGTCCGGCGCTTCGGCGAGCTCGGCCCGGACACGCCGCGGGAGGCCGTCGAGCGGCTCGCCGACGACATGGTGACGCGGTATCTGCCCCTGCTGGAGAACTGGCCGGACGTCGAGTTCGGTGCCGACGTCTCCTCGATGCTCGCCGCCTACGGCGAACACAACCTCAACGAGCAGCAGCACCGCGTGAACCGGCTGTTCGTGGCGCGGGTGATGGACCGGCTGGCGAGCGGGAACGCGCCGGCACCCGGCGACCACCCGCCCGACCCCGCCTGATCCCTGCGAAACAGGGCGCGCCGGCTCAGGGAGCCGTCTGCTGGGAGGCCGCGATGCCGGTGAGGATGCGCTGCAGGCCGGACGTGAACTGTTCGGCCGGGCTCAGGTCGGCGGCCGCGGTGAGGCTCGTGACCCGGGGATAGTCGCCGCTTTCGATGATCTTGCGCAGGTAGGGGGCCACGTCGGCGCGCCACTCGTCCTCGGTCTGGCCGGTGCGCCGCTGGGTCTCCTTCTCGGCGAGCTCGCGCATGACCGCCCCCCGTACGTAATCCCTGATCAGCCCGACGACCGAGCCCGCGGCGGCGACGTCGGGGGTCAGCGGGGCGGCCGCGGTGAGGGCGCGTTCCAGGCCGCGCAGCCAGTTGGGGCCGAGCGAGGGCCGGGTCGCCAGCAGCGGGGCCAGCCAGGGGTGCCGCAGCCACAGCTCGCGCTCATGGCGGGCGTACGCCGCCAGGTCGGCGCGCCAGTCGCCGGTCAGCGGCACCTGGTCGTCCTGCACCGCGTCGGCCATGAGGTCGAGCAGGTCGTCGCGGCTGTCCACGTAGCGGTAGAGCGACGTCGTGCCCGTCGAAAGCTCGGCGGCGACGCGGCGCATGGACACCGCGTCGAGCCCTTCGGCGTCGGCGATGGCGACGGACACGCCGACGATGCGCTCCACGCTCAGGGCCTGCCTCTTCGGCCGGTACGGCTCACGCTCCCAGACAAGCGGCATGGACACGACTCTACCGGAATGGCTACAGTGTTCCCATGAATGGGCACACTGTATCCACTGATGTTCTGATCGCCGGCGGCGGCTCGGTCGGGCTGATGCTCGCGGTGCTGCTGCGCCACCACGGCGTCAAACCCCTGGTCGTCGAGGAGAAACCGGAGCTGTCACCCCACCCCAGAGCCAACGGCATCGGGCTGCGAACGGTGGAGATCCTGCGCGAGGTCGGCCTGGCGGAAGCGGTCAACGAGGCCGCGATCGACCTGCGGGCGGGCAAGATCAGGGGGCGTACGCTGGCCGAGGCCGACTTCACCGACGGCGGTGCGTGGAAGGCGAGGGGCGAGAGCGAGTTCACGTACACGCCGGCCAGGATCCGCGGCACCTGCGCGCAGAACCGGTTCGACCGCGTACTGATCACCAAGGCGGGCGACGTGGAGTTCGGCGTGGCGCTCGACTCGTTCGAGCAGGACCCCGACGGTGTCACGGCCACCCTGTCCGACGGGCGGGTGGTGCGGGCGCGCTATCTCGTGGGGGCCGACGGCGTGCGCAGCCGGGTCCGGCGGATCCTCGGCCTCGGCGTCACCGGCCCCGGCGCGATGGGCAGGGAGACGACGAGCGTGCTGTTCCGCGCCGAGCTGCGGCCGGAGCAGCCGTTCGCGATGTGCGACATCGAGCATCCTGACGCGCGCGGCCTGCTGGTGACGGTCGACGGCGAGCGCGAGTGGGTCTTCCTCACCACCCTCGGCACCGAGCCGACCCCCGAGCTCATCCGCACGGCGCTCGGCGACCCGTCGATCGAGGTGGAGATCCGCAGCGTGCTGACGTTCAGGGGGCGCGGCCAGGTGGCCGACCGGCTCTCCGACGGGCGGGTCTTCCTGGTGGGCGACGCGGCGCACGCCATCCCGCCGCTGGGCGCGTTCGGGCTGAACACCGGCGTCGCCGACGCGCACAACCTGGCCTGGAAGCTCGCGCACGTGCTGCGCGGCGAGGCCGGGCCCGAACTGCTGGAGACCTACCACGCGGAGCGCCGTCCGGTGGCCTTGATGACGATGGAGCAGGCGCGCCTGCGGTTCGAGGACCCGTCCCTGCACTGGGGCCAGGACATGGCGCGGGCGCGCGAGGCGGTGGGGGCGATGAACGCGCCGGTGGTGCACATGGGGTACCGGTACGGCGGCGCGGAGCTCCCCTCCACCGAGGACGTCGCGCTCGGCTTCGACGGGTCGCCGGGATCGCGTCTGCCGCACAGGTGGGTGGCCGACGGGGTGTCCACGCTGGACCTCGTCGGGTCACGGTGGTGCGTCGTCACGGCCGATCCCGGCGTCGAGGCCGACGTTCCGGTGCACGTGGTGGACGGGTGGCCGTACGGGTCTCTGCTGGTCCGGCCCGACGGTTACATCAGCCGCCGATACGAATAGCGCGACCACCGCCGGGCGAAAATCCGGTTTCGCGGTACGGCGTCGCCTGCTAGAACGCTGTGATGACGGATCGCGGAATCGTGGTGGTCGGAGCCGGCATCGTCGGGGCGTCCCTGGCGTACCACCTGTCCGGGCGCGGCCTACCCGTCACCCTGATCGACGCCGGCCTGCCCGCATCGGGCGCCACCCGCGCGTCCTTCGCCTGGATCGGCCGGCCGTCCGTCAGCGACCTGCCCTCGGCGCCGCTGCGCTACCTCGCGCTGGAGGAGTACCGGCGCCTGGAGAAAGACCTCGGCGAGCTGTCGATCCGCTGGTCGGGCGCCATCACCTGGGACGGCTTCGACGCGACGGGCCCGCGCATCGACGACGTGCGGGCGCTGGAACCACGCCTGCTCGACCCTCCGGCCGCGGCCGTCCACTGCCCGGAGGACGCCGCCTTCGACCCGGTCACGACAACCGAACTGCTGGTCGCCGCCGCCCGTGACCGGGGCGCGCGGGTGCTGACGGGGGTGCTGGCGACCGCCCTCGACCACGGGGCGGGTGCGGTGGGTGGTGCCGGTACGAGCGCCTCTGACCAGAACGCGACCACAGTGAGCGGCGTCCATACGACTGCCGGGTTCCTGCCCGCCGAAACCGTCGTCCTCGCCGCCGGCACCGGCACGGTCGCCCTGTGCGTCGGGATCGGCGTCACCCTGCCCGTCGCGCCGTCACCCGCCGTCCTCGTCCGGCTGAGCGCGGTGCCGGGCCTGGTCAGGACGATCGTCGCGACGTCGTCGCTGGAGGTCCGGCAGCTCGACGACGGTACGGTGCTGGCGCCCGAGGCGTACAGCGGCGAGAAGGACCAGGCCGCGCTCCTCGCGACCGCCCGGCGGGTCCGCGACCGGTTCGCCGCCTCCTTCGAAGGAGCCGATGACACGAAGGTCCTCTCGGCCGAGATCGGCTGGCGCCCGATGCCCGCCGACGAGGAGCCGATCATCGGCCGCCCCGCCGGCACGCATGGCCTGTACGTCGCCGTCATGCACTCGGCGATCACCCTGGCCGCCGCAGCCGGCCGCCTGGCCGCCTCCGAGATCCTCACCGGGGTACCGGCCCCCGAACTCGCCGGCTGCCGACCGGACCGCTTCCACTGATCCCCCCGCGACGAGCCGGCCCACCACCACGCCGCCCACCACCACGCCGCCCACCACCACGCCGCCCACCACCACGCCGCTCGCCGGCCGTCGGCTCGCCCGCCGACCAGTGTGCCTTGGCCCGCCCGCCGGCCGGCGCCTGCCCCGTCGGCTCGTCCGCCGGCTCGTACGTCGGCCGGGGCGTGCTCTGGCCGGCCGCCGATTCGTTCCCGCGCCGCGCAGCTCGTCTCGCCTGACACCTGACGCGCGTTGACTTGGACGCGACGTCATGGTTTTGGCTGTACCCCAGCCGGCACCGAGTCCGGCGCGGGGTTCGATCCCTAGCTCGACGCCGCGTTCGACGCGGGGCGTGCGGTGCGGGGAGTGTCCGACCTCGCCGTTCCGTCGCGAGCGCGAGCCGGCCGGGTGTCCGTGACCGACCCGCCTGGAAGGGCCACGAGCCGGCCTGGGACGGTCGCGAGCCAGCCGGACATGTCAGGACTCGTTCTGTCGGCATCATCCTTCGGCAACGGGAGAACACACATGCCATATCGCAGGAAACCGGCCGTCGCCCTGGCCGCCGCAGCGCTGACGCTGCTCTCCGGCACCTACGCCGCCCCAGCTCACGGGCAGGCCATCCCGGCGGCCGGCCAGACCGGCCAAGTCGCTCAGGCCGGCCAAGTCGTTCAGGCCGGTCGGCGGGACGTATCCGCGAGCACCAGCCTGGAGCGGTTCTACCGGCAGCGGCAGAAGCCCTCCTTCAAGCCGTGCGATCCCCCCGAGCTGCCACCCGGAGCCCCCGCCGTGAGAACCGAGTGCGCACGGCTCAAGGTGCCCCTCGACTACCGCAAGCCGAACGGCAGGCAGGCGGAGATCGCGTTGCTGCGGGTGCCCGCCCGAGGCAAGGATCGAATCGGGTCGCTCGTGCTGAACCCCGGCGGTCCCGGCTTCCCCGGCACCGCCCACGCCGCCCTGACCGCCGCCGTGTGGGCCAAATCGCCGATCACCGAGCGTTTCGACCTGGTCGGGTTCGATCCGCGCGGCGTCGGTGGTTCCAAGCCGGCGCTCGACTGCTACACCGACGCCCAGCGCGACCACGACGCGAAGCTCTCCTCGACCCCGGCCGGTCTGGACGACTGGACCGGGCGGGAGACGCGCCGGCTGGTCGAGCGGTGCGCCGCGCGTTCCGGTGGCAAGCAGGTGCTCGCGCACGTCGGCACGCGCGACGTCGCACGGGACATGGACGTGCTGCGCCAGGCCCTGGGCGATGCGAAGCTCTCCTACGCGGGCACCAGCTACGGCACCCGGCTCGGCGCCGTCTACGCGGAGATGTTCCCGCGCAACGTGCGCGCGCTGGTGCTCGACGGGGCGATGGACCCGCTGGCGGGCACGCACGAGCGGCGCGTCCAGCAGGCCACCGGCCTGCAACGTTCGTTCGAGCGCATGGCCGCGTCGTGCGCCACGCGGCCGGACTGCCCGCTCGGCACCGACCCGAAGCGTGCCACCCAGGTCTTCCAGCGGCTCGTCCGCCCGCTGATCGGCACGCCGGCGCGGACGTCCGGCGGGCGCGGGCTGACGTTCGAGCAGGCGGTGGAGGGGGTGACGGCCGCGCTGTACGGCCCGGCGGCCTGGCCCGCCGCGATCGCCGGCATCGCGGAGCTCAAGGTAGGCAAGGGCGACACCCTGCGGAAGCTGCGCGACGGCTACCACGAGCGCGGGGCCGACGGGCGCTACAGCGGCTCGCTGGAGGCCACGCTGGCGATCAACTGCCTGGACGAGGAGCGCCACACGCCGGCGCGGGAGACCGCGATGAACCGGGCGTGGTTCAAGGCGGCCCCGTTCACCGACCACGGCCGTACGATCAGGCAGGCCCGCGACGGCTGCGAGCACTGGCCCGTCAAGCCGACGCTCGGCTACCCCTACGCCACGAACATCAAGGGCCTGCCCGCCACGCTGACGGTCTCCGTCACGGGCGACCCCGTGACGCCCCACCAGGGCGGCGTCAACCTGGCCGAGGCGCTGGGCGGCGGCCTGCTCACCGTCGAGGGCGAGCAGCACGGCGCGCTCCTGGCCGGCAACGCCTGCGTGAACAAGGTCGTGAGCGCGTACCTCATCGACCTCGAAACCCCGGCCGAAGGGGCCCGCTGCGAGCTCTGAACGGGTAACGGCCCCTCGCACCTTCACGGGTCGGGCGGCGTGGTGGCCGGGCCGGTGAGGTGGGCCTCGGCGCTCCGGCGGAAGGCGGCCACGAGGCGGCTGCGGTCGCCGGCGCGGGTGGCCAGCACGACCTGGCTGGGCGCCACCCCCTCCAGCGGCACCGTGGTGAGGTCGGAACGCAGACCCCTCACGGCGGCACCGACCGGGACGATGAGCACGGCCTGCCCACCGGCCACGAGTTCCAGCTTGTCCTCGGACTCCTCGATGAGCGGGCCGTCGGGGGCCGCGCTCCCGTCCGGCCGGGGGTCGGCGCGCCAGAAGGCGTTCCAGTCGGGGTCGGGGTCGGGCACGCGGGGGATCGGTTCGCCGGCGATGTCGTCGAGGGTGACCGCCTCCTTGCCCGCCAGGTGGTGATCCGCGCGTACGAGCAGCGCCCTCGGCTCGTCGTAGAGCACCGTGACGTGCAGCCCGTCGGTGGGGAACGGCAGGCGGGCGAGCACCGCGTCGACCCGGTGGTCGAGCAGCGCGGCGCGAGGCTCTCTCCAGCCCAGGTGCAGGATGCGCACCTCGGCGTCGGGATGCCGGCGGCGCAGGTCGCGCACCGCTGGGGCGAGCGTGAGGTTGCAGATGTAGCCGACGACGATCCGGGTGGGCCGCGCGGCGGCCCTGGCGGACGCCGTGGCCTGGCCGGCGGTACGCAGCAGCGAGGTCGCGAGCGGCAGGAACACCTCCCCGGCCTCGGTGAGCCGGGTGCCCTGCGGGGTGCGGTCGAGCAGCCGGGCCCCCACCTGCTGTTCGAGGCGGCCGATCTGCCGGCTCAGCGAGGACTGGGTGAGGTGCAGGTCCGCGGCGGCCCGGCCGAAGTGCCGGTGCCCGGCGACGACGGTGAACGCGCGCACCAGCCGCAGATCGAGATCCTCCGGAGGGCGCGGCGCGTCGGGCATGAGATCAGCGTAACGCCGCCCCCGCCGGCTGTGGTGATGCACGGATCGGGATGCCTCTTGCGGAACGTTCATTGGACCGGGGACGTCGCCCGGTCGCAAGCTGGGAACGCCGGCCGGGCACCGACGGGTGGCCGCTCAAGGGGCGCCGTAGGGCTGCGCCGGCCGCCACGTTCGTACTGAGTAATTCGGAGGATCTTCATGGGGAGCAGCACCGTCGTCGACGCGGCCCGCCGAGCTCTGGGGCCGGTCGGCATCGCGCTGCCGGCCTCGCTCGCCGACCCGATCGACATCGACGGTCAGCGCGAGGCCGTCGTCCGGCTGGAACGCGCCGGCTACCGCGCCGTCTGGACCAACGAGGTCGTCGGCGGCAAGGACGCTCTCGTGCAGCTGGCCGTGCTGCTGGCCGCCACCCGGCGGACGGTGTTCGGCACCGGCATCGCCAACATCTGGGCCAGGGAGCCGGAGACCCTGCACGGCGCGGCCTCCGTGCTGGCCCAGGCCTATCCCGGCCGGTTCGTGCTGGGCGTCGGGGTCGGGTACGCGCAGCAGGCGGCCGCGACCGGGCGGGAGTTCGGCAGCCCGCTGAGCAGGATGCGCGACTACCTCGACCGCATGCACGGCCCGACCATGCCGCCCGCCCCGGACGCGCCGTACGCCAGGATCGTCGCCGCGAACGGCCCGAAGATGCTCGCCCTGGCCGGTGAGCTCGCCGACGGCGCGCTGCCGGCCGGGGGGCCTCCCGCGTTCACCGCGCGGGCCCGCCAGGTGCTCGGCCCGGACAGGCTGCTGGTCATCGGGCTCTCCATGGTGCCTGGTGCCGACCCCGTCCGGGCCAGGCAGATCGCACGGGAGCGGGTGGCGGCCGGGCTCGCCCAGGCGTGGTTCGCGGCCGCCGTGGCCCGGCTCGGCTTCACCGGACAGGAGATCGCCGAGGTGAGCGACCGGCTGGTGGACACGATGATCGCGCACGGTGACCCGGCGGCGATCGCGGCCAAGGTAGTCGAGCACCTGGCCGCCGGCGCGGACCACGTGGCGCTCCTGCCGCCGATCGGCACCGACTTCGCGACCAGCGTGGACCAGGCCGAGTGGCTCGCCCCGGCCCTGCGCGACCTCCACTGAACGGCAGCACGGCCCGGAGAATCCGGCGTTACTGCGTTATTCGCCATGGAAGCCGTGCCCCCGCGCCGCTTGGCCTCGCGTTCAGCGGGACGGTGCGGGATCAGGCGGCGCGGCCCGCCTTCAGCCGCGCCGTCATGTCGACCACGCGGCGGGCCTGGTGGCGGGCCGCCTGGAGGGTGGTCTCGCTGGGCATCCCATCCCCGGCCACATGGGAGGTCCCGTACGGATTGCCCGTCTCGAACTGGACGGGATCGGTGTATCCGGGCGGCACGATGACGCCGCCCCAGTGGTAGAACGTGTTCCCCAGCGCCAGGATGGTCGACTCGTGCCCGCCGTGCGCGGTGTTGGCGGCGGTGAAGGCCGAATACACCTTGTCGGCGAGCTTGCCGTGGAACCACAGGGGCCCGGTGGTCTCGATGAACGCCCTGAGCTGGCTGGCCGGGTTGCCGAAACGGGTGGGCGTGCCGAACAGCACGGCGTCGGCCCAGAGCAGGTCGTCATGACCGGCCTCGGGCATGTCCGCCGTCTCCCGCACGTGCGCCGCCCACTCGGGGCTGGAGCCGACCGCCTCCGGCGGGGCCGACTCCGCGACCTTGCGCAGCCGTACGTTCGCGCCGGCCTTCTCCGCCCCCTCGGCGACCGCTCGCGCCAGGGCGTGGACGCGGCCTGTGGCACTGTAGTAGATGACCGCGACGTTCACGGGTTCCATGATGAGGTGTCCTTCCTTCAGCGACTTCCGCCGGTACGACGACACAGCCCCGCGCGATGTGAGGTGACCCGCCGGCCTCACATTCCGGCGCGGCGCGTCGTCGTACGAGGATGAGAGAGAAGGAATCAGGCCACACCATGACCCATCCACCCGCACCGGAGGACGGCCGGCCCGACCCGGGCCTGAAAGCGCTCATGAGCGAGCGCCGCCAGCTGATCGGCCTCGCCTACCGGCTGCTGGGCTCCCTGGCCGACGCCGAGGACGTCGTCCAGGAGACCTACGCCCGCTGGTACGCCATGTCGCCGCCTCAGCGCGAGGCCATCGACTCGCCGGGCGCCTGGCTGACCAGGGTGGCCGGTCGGATCTGCCTCGACGTGCTCGGCTCGGCCCGGGCCCGGCGCGAACGGTACGTGGGGGAGTGGATCCCCGAGCCGCTGCCCGACCACGGCGAACTGGTCGGCGGCCGGCCCGGTGCCATCCCGTCCGACCCGGCCGACCGGGTCACCCTGGACGAGTCGATCACGATGGCCTTCCTCGTCGTGCTCGAATCGATGACCCCGGCGGAACGCGTCGCGTTCGTGCTGCACGACGTCTTCGGCTACCCCTTCGCCGAGGTGGCCGAGATCGTCGGCCGCACCCCGGCCGCCTGCCGCCAGCTGGCCACCTCCGCCCGCCGCCGCATCGACCGCACGCGGACCCCCGCGCCGCCCGCCGACCGGCACGCCGGCCTCGTCAGGGCCTTCAAACAGGCATGGGAGAGCAAGGACATCGCCGCCCTCATCGGCGTGCTCGCCCCCGACGTCACGGCGACCGGCGACGGCGGCGGGCTCGTCACCGCGGTGCCGCACCCGGTCCGCGGCGCCGAGGCGGTCGCCCGCTTCTTCGCCGACCGGGCCGGCGCGCTGCCTGATCTGGCACTCTCGGAGTGCACGGTCAACGGCCGGCCGGGGCTGGTGGCCGAGCAGGACGGCGTCGTCGTGTCGGTGATGGCGTTCGACGTCGCGGACGACCAGATCATCCGCATCTGGGCCGTGCTCAACCCGGACAAACTCCGGCCGTGGACGGCGAACTGACCCGCGTGCCGCCGACCGGCACAGCCACTCCGGCCGATCCCGCCGTCTCCTCGCCGGGGATCTCACGCCGGCGATCAGCGCGGCGAAACCTCACGCCGGTGATCAGCTCAGGCCGAACGACTCCTCCAGGTAGGCCATCGCCCCCACGGGCTCCTCGGCGAAGAAGACCAGGTCGGTGAGGGGACGCGGCAGGAAACCCTCCTCCTCCATCCGCCGGAACTGCTCCTTCAGCCCGTCGTAGAAACCCGCCGTGTTCAGCAGCACGACCGGCTTGTCCGTGCGCCCGTGCTTCTTCAGCTCCAGGATCTCGGTGGCCTCGTCCAGCGTGCCCGTGCCGCCCACCATGATCACCACGGCGTCGGCCTTCTCCAGCAGCAGCCGCTTGCGCTCGCCGAGGTCGGCCGCGATCACCATGTCGTCCACGCCTTTGCGCGCCTTGGCGGCCAGGAAGTCGACCGAGACGCCCATCAGCAGCCCGCCCCCCGCGTGCACGCCGTCGGCCACCACCTTCATCAGGCCCACGTCGGAACCACCCCACACCAGGGTGTGCCCGCCCTGGCCGATCAGCTCGGCGAACTCGCGGGCGGGGCGGGTGTAGGTCTCGGACAGGTCGGCGGCGGAAAGGAAGACACAGATGTTCATGCGCACCACCGTACGAGGTGGGTCCGGGGTGTGAGTAGGGCGTACCTACTCATGCGCCGGCCGGGGTCGCCGCCTTATCACTGGAGGACGTTCATCCTCAGTCAAGGAGATCGCGGTGAATCGCACCCTCAGCCTGCTCGGCGCCGCCGGCGTCGTGGCCCTGGGCGTCCTGCCGGCCCTGAGCACGCCCGCGACGGCGGCGCCCAACTGCGCCGCCGCGTCGGCGTACTACGACAGCGCCCCGACCAGCGCCAACCTCGCCATGCTCCGCCAGGCGGTGCACTGCCTGATCGACGCCGAGCGGGCCGCGGCCGGGCTCGGCCCGCTGACCGTCAACACGCCGCTCACGAACGCGGCGAGCGGGCACGCCGCCGCCGCGGCCGCGATCAAGTGGTGGCGGCCGGGCGCCGACTCCCACCGGAACCCGCAGACCGGCTCCACGCCGGGCAGTCGCATCACGGCCGCCGGCTACTGCCCGAACCCCGTCTCCTGGTCCTACGCCGAGACCACCTACACCGGCTGGGGCACCGGAGCGGGCACGCCACGGGCCGCCGTGCGCTGGTGGGTGCACGTCAGCACGTACGGGCACCGCCAGATCGTGCTCAGCCCCACGCTCAAAGACCTCGGGGTCGGCGTCGCCGTCGGGTCGGCGGACCCGGCCGGCGCGGGCTCCCCGGGCGGCGGCACGTACGTGGTCGACTTCGGCCGCTGCCAGCGCTGACAGCCCCGGCGGCCGGGCGGCGGTGACAACCCCCGGCGCTGACAAACCCCGCCGGCCCGTACGCGCGGGCCGGCGGAAAGCGGACGGCAAGCACGGCCCGGCCGGCGGAAAGCCGACGGCAAGCAGCGCGCAAACTCCTGTCGCCTCGATGCAAGCGGTCCGAGTTACACATAGTGACGTCGCCACTACGAAAGGATCACTCCGATGTCGCGCTCCCGTGCCATCCTCGGCCTCCTCACCGCTCTCGGAACGGCGGCCACCGCCGTCGCCGTCACGGCCGCTCCCGCGAGCGCCGCCGCCTGTGACCCCGCCCTCGTGGCGCCCGCCGGCAGCCTCGTCGGCAACCTGTGGCGCTCCAACGGCGGCGAGCGCAGCGTCTACGGCTGCCCGACCACCAAGGAGTACGGCTACGCCGACAAGCGCGGCTCGTACCAGTTCTTCCGCAACGGCAAGATCGTCTGGTCGCCCAACCTGGGCGACGGCACCCTGGTCCGCGCCTACTACGCCGGCGGCAAGGCCGTCTTCCGCTGGAGCGGCCTCGGCCGCGACTGGGACTTCTTCAACGTCCGCTGGAGCATCAACGGCGGCAAGGCCACCCAGGTGAAGGTCGCCAGGCAGACCCCGTGGAGCGGCGTGTACGCGGTGAACCCCAGCTGCCAGGACGGGGTCTGCATGACCTCCAACGGTCACGGCGGAGTCCTCAAGGCCACCTTCATCGTGCAGGGGTGCGACCGCGGCACCTTCAGCTCCGACTGCGGGCCCTGGAGCATCGCCACCTCGGTCAAGGCCCCCTACTGACCCGCCCCCATGGATCACGCCTCCGCCGAGCCCGGGCCACACCGACCGCCGACCGCCGACCGCCGCCCGGCGCCCGGCGGCGGCCGGCTGATCGTCCCGGGCTCTCACGCGTCCCCCAGCAGCCCGACGTCGGACACCGGCCCGATGTGGCCGAGCTTGTCGGGGTTGGCCACCGAGTGGATCGCCTGCACCACGCCGTCGGCCACGTCGAGCTCGACCACGGCCGCCACGCGTCCTTCCCCGTCGTACAGCACCGCGCCCGGGCGTCCGTTGACCCAGGCCAGGCGAGGCAGGACGCCGAGCCGTCTGGCCCGGCGCAGCCCCGCGACCAGCATCCGCGCGGTACGCAGCGACCCGGCCGCCGGGCTCCCGATCGACGGCGCCTTGCCGCCCCCGTCGCCGTGCAGCACCACGTCGGGCGCGAGCAGGCCGAGCAGCGCGTCCATGTCGCCGCCCCCGGCCGCCTCGAAGAACCTGCGCGCCAGCTCCTCGCCCGCCGCCCGCTGCGCTGGCCCGCCGCGCACCTTGCGCCCGGCGGAGATGTGCTGCCTGGCGCGGGTGAAGATCTGGCGGCAGTTCACCTCGGTCTTGCCGGTGATCCTGGCCACGTCCTCGTAGCCGTACCCGAACACCTCGCGCAACATGAACACCGCCCGCTCCACCGGTGACAGCGACTCCAGCAGCACGAGGAACGCCATCGACAGCGAGTCGGCCAGCTCGGCGCGCTCGGCCGGCCCCTGGCCGTCGGCGGGCACGACGACCGGTTCGGGCAGCCAGTCGCCCACGTACGTCTCCCGCCGCACCCGCGCCGAGCGCAGATGATCGATGCCCAGCCGCGTCACCGCCGTCGTCAGGTACGCCTTCAGATCGGCGATCACGGTGCCCGCCCGGCGCGCCCGGGTCAGGCCGAGGAACGCGTCCTGCACGATGTCCTCCGCGTCGCCCACCGATCCGGTCATCCCGTAGGCGATGGAGAACAGCAGCGGCCGGTACGCGGTCGTGCCCGTCTCGTCCGCCGGCTCGGGCAGGGGCTCTCGTGCCGGCCTTTCGCCGCTCATCTCCATGGCCTTCCCGTTCCGGGGCGTTTACGCACGACGTCAAGCCTTCCAGGACTCTTCCGTACGACAGCAAGCGTTCCAGGACGCTTCCGTACGACGTCGAGCGGGGTGTCGAGCGGGGTGTCGAGCGGGGCGTCGAGGGGGGCGTTCACCAGGCGACGGGGCCGAGGCGATCGATGAAGATCCCGCTCGGCCCGTCGGGGCCGAGCGTCGCGAGCTCCACGATCGGGTCGGTGCCCTCGGTGACCGTCAGCTGGCCGGTGTGGTGGTTCATGTCGGTCGCGGTGAACTTGCGGTTCGCGACCTCTCCCGGGGTGAGCAGGTTGAACTTGATCTCCGGGAGGGCCTGGGCGTACCGGACGGTGATCATGTTCAGCGCGGCCTTCGACGAGCTGTAGGCGAGCTCGTGCATCTTCGAGACGGGCTGTCCGGGATCCGTCACGACCGCGAAGGAACCGCCGCCGCTGGACACCATCACCACCCGCGGGTTGGCCGCCGCCCTGAGCAGCGGGAGGAACGCGTGCGTGACCCGGACCGGGCCGTACACGTTGGTGTCGTAGACGGCGTGCAGCTCGCCGGCCGTGGCGTCGGCGGGGGTGACCACGTTGCCGGGCGCGCCGGCGTTGTTGACCAGCACGTCCAGCCGGTCGGTGTGCTCGCGGACGCGCCGCACGGCGTCGGCCACCGACTCGTCCGAGGTCACGTCCAGCGGCACCATGACCACGTTCGCGCCGTCCGCGGCCAGCTTGGCGGCGGCCGTCCTGCCGCGCTCCGCGTCGCGCGAGCCGAGGAAGATCGTCCAGCCGAGCTCGCCGAGCCGCCGGGCCGTCTCGAGGCCGAGTCCCTTGTTGCCTCCGGTGATCAGCACCGAGGTCTGCTCCGTGTTCGTCATGCCCTCTAAGACGGGCTCCGCGTCCTGCTGTGACACCGTGTGAGCGAGCTCACACGGGCGCGCGTCCGGCGGGAGCGGCGGAGGTCGTCGTCGGCGGTCATCGGCCGGGGGAACGCACCCGGACTTTACGTAGTGAATTCCCCGTCAAAGCAGAGCGAAATAAGTGGATATATCCCAGTTTGGTGTGATTTGCGGGGATATTGTGCTATTTGGCAAGTTGCAACGGGGGGAGGACTACGATGGCTGGATCGAGCGGGTTCCCAGAAGGAGGCGGGTGCGGACGGCGTCGCTGGCGTCGTCGTCGCTGCCGCCGTCGCAGGCGCTGGTGGGGCGGCTGGGGAGGCCCATGGGGCGGACCCTGGGGCGGCCCTTGGGGCGGAGGAGGCTGGAACTGGTGGTAGACCGGCCTGCCTCCTGAAGCCGCGGGCCGCGGGGGTCTCCGTACGCACCTGGACCCAATCCCCGTTGGCGGTGCCTGACGGATTCCGCCGCGAGCCCGCACCAGCTCCGCGCGTGATCACCGGAAGGAGTGTGGTGGAGCGTTCACCGGACGCGCGGGGCGCGCTGCCGAGCGGGGCGGGCGTGTCGCTCAGCGGCCTGGATCCGCAGCCCATCGCCGAGCGCCATCCGCTGACCCGCGACCTGGACCCGGCCCAGATCGATGCGGTGCCGGCGGCGCGCTCCGGCTTCCTCCTCCGCACCGCCGCCTCGGTGGGGCCGGGGACCGATCGCCGCCTGGTGGACATGATGACCGCCCTGGGCCTCGCCTCCCTGCGCTGGCTCAGGAGCCGCCGGTGACCACCGTTCCTGAGCACCGGCTGAAGATCCGCCGGTGAGGCCGGCCGCTGCGAAGCGCCGGCTGAAGATCCGCCGCGGGACCGGCCTCCTCGGCTAGGGTCTGGGCGCATGAACGCGGACGACTGGCTGACCGACACCCGGACCTCCTACGACACGGTCGCCTCCAGCTATGCCGACCAGCTGCGCGGGGCGGTGGGCGAGCGGCCGTACGTCCGCGCGGCGCTGGCCCTGTTCGCCGACCTGATCCGCGCCGCGGGGGACGGCCCTGTGGCGGACGTGGGATGCGGGCCCGGGCACGTCACCGCCCATCTGCGGGACCTGGGCGCGGACGCGTTCGGCATCGACCTTTCGCCCGGCATGATCGACGTGGCCCGGCGTGACCACCCCGGCCTGCGGTTCGAGGTCGGCTCGATGACCGAGCTGGACCTTCCGGACGCCTCGCTCACCGGCCTGCTCGCGTTCTGGTCGCTGATCCACGTGCCCGACGACGAGCTCCCCGTCGTCTTCGGGCACTTCCACCGGGTGCTGCGCCCGGGCGGAGTGCTGCTGGCCGGCTTTCACGTCGGTGACGGGTCGGTGCTGAAGACGAGCGGGTACGGCGGCCGTCCGATGAAGGTGTACGTGCATCGCCGCCGCCCCGAGCAGGTGGCCGACCTGCTGCGCGACGCCGGTTTCACCGTGGAGGCCCAGCTGCTGGTGCACCTCGACGAGAGGGTTCCGGGGGCGATGGTGTTCGCGCGGCCGAGCCAGGACGGCTCCGCCTGAGGGAAGGGCGTCACATTCGGGGGCGCTGATTCGTCGGACAGGTGAAGACTTTCGTCCAGGGAGAAGACACATGTCCCAGTCAGACAGCAACAAAGCGAGGTTCCTGCGCTTCCACGAGGCGGTCAACGGCGGCGACGCGGAGCTCATCGCGAAGGCGATCGACGAGCTCGTCCGTCCGGACGTGCTGTTCCACGCGCCGGTGCCGATGGGCACGACGGGCCCGCGGGCGATGAAACAGGTGTGGGAGGTGCTCCTTCGCGCGTTCCCCGACATCCGGGTCACGGTCGAGGACGTGATCGCCGAGGGCGACAAGGTCGTCTCCAGGAACACGGTCACCGGAACCCACCAGGGTGAGTTCAGGGGCCTGGCGCCGACGGACCGGTCCGTCACGTACGGCGAGATCTTCATCGCCCGCTTCGAGGACGGCAGGATCGCCGAGCTGTGGGGGGTCGTCGACGTCTTCTCCCAGCTGAAGCAGCTCGGCGCCATTCCGGCCTGACCGGGCCGGGCAGGGCGAGCGAGGCGGTCAGCCCGCGGTGACGATCAGCTTGCCGTTCTTGGGGGTGCCGTGGCGTTCGAGCTCGGTGAGCACCGGGATCGCGTCGGCCAGCGGCACGGTCCTGGCGATCGGGATCCGCAACGCTCCCTGCGCGGCCAGCCGCGTCACCAGGTCGAGGTCGTCCGTGCTGGGCCGGCCCATCAGCACCTGGTAGGGCCCCGGCAGGGCGCTTCGCGCGAACTTCCACGACGTGGGGACGATGTCCAGGATGCGGCCGCCGGGCTTCAGCAACGTTCGCGCCGCCGCGGCGGAGAGCGTGCCGGCGGTGTCGAGGACCAGGTCGAAGCGCCCTTCGAGCTGCTTCGGGTCGAAGCAGAACGTGACGATCGGGTCGACGCCGAGCTCGCGTGCCTCCTGCGCGACGGTGGCCCGGCAACTGCCGCCCACCGAGGCGCCGGACATCAGCGCGATCTGGGCGGCGGCCCGGCCGACGCCGCCCAGGCAGCCGTTGACGAAGACGCTCTGCCCGGGCCGCACCTTCCCCTTGCCGAGCATGGCCTGGAACGCGGTGACCCCGACGACCGGGATCGCCGCGGCCTGCTCGTAGGAGAGCTCCGCCGGCTTGCGCACCACCGTCCGCTCGGCGGCGATGACCATCTCGGCGAACGCTCCCGCCCCTTTGAGGCTCGTGCCGCCGAGCACCTCGTCGCCGGCCTTCAACCTGGTGACGTCCGCGCCGACCGCCTCGACGACGCCCGCGAAGTCGTTGCCGACCCCGCGCGGGAAGCCGCTGCCGGTCATGAGGCGCATCTCGCCGTTGCGCATCTTCCAGTCCATCGCGTTGGCGGCCGCGGCCCGCACCCGCACCAGGACCTCGCCCCGTCCTGGTCGCGCCGGCCTGGCTGCTGCCGCGACGCCCCCAGCCGGTCCGCCACGCCGGCGAGGGCCGCGGACTGCAGCGGGTTGTAGCCGCCGAGCGGGAAGAACGGGACGTGCGCGATGTTCTCGGCCGCGCACCGGTCGAGCAGGGCGTCGTCCTGCCGGTTGGCGAGGTTGTAGAGATCGAGGACGCCGGCTTCGCCGCGCACGGGCTGCGCCGGGTGCCCGGCCTGCGCCGCGAGGAGGTCGCTACGCTCGCGGGCATCAGCTCCGACTACTACCTGCGCCTGGAGCAGGGCCGCGACCGCAACCCCTCGGCGCAGGTGCTCGAAGCGCTGGCCAGGATTCTGCGGCTCGACGAGGACACCACCGCCTACCTGCGGGGTCTGGCGGGCGAGCGTCCCACGCCGGGAGTCGCGCGGGGCGCCGGAGAAGGTGCCGGTGAGCATCCGGCGCCTGCTGGACGGGATGCCGCAGCCGGCGTTCGTCCAGGGAGATACTTCGACGTCCTGAGGGCCAACGCCATGGCCCGCGCCCTGTCGCCGAACCTGGCGCCCGGCGTCAACCGGCTGCGCGCGGCCTTCCTCGACCCACGGGAACGGGGAGCCGCACCGGGACCGGGCGCAGGCCACGGCGAGCGTCGTCGCCCAGCTCAGCGCCTCCTTGGGGCCGGGCGACGACGATCCGCGCCTGGCGGCGCTCGTAGGCGAGCTGTCGCTCAAGAGCGACCGGTTCCGCGCGTTGCGGGCTCGCCACGGCGTACGCCGCCGCGAGTCGCAGGTCACCAGGCTCCGCCATCCGCAGGCCGGCGATCTGGAGCTGTAGCGCGACAAGCTCGCCATCGCCGGCGCCGACGGGCAGCTTCTGGTCGTCTACCACGCCGAGCCCGGCACGGAGTCGCCCGCCGCCTGGCCGGGCTCGGTCACGCCGTCCCGCCGCCGGCGTGATGACGTGGGCCGCGGTTCTGCCGGTGGCGATCGGCCGGCCGGTCGCCTGAAGGCGGGCGCGTGCTTCGTACCAGTGTCACGACCATGGCGAGGCCCGCCCCCACGGCCACGACATGTTCGGACAGCGCCAGCCAGCGGTACTCGGCCGGCTGGTAGAGGCCGGGCGGCAGCAGCCAGAGCAGTTTCCACGCGCCCCACGCGAACAACGACCCCGACGCGACGAACCCCAGGGCCATGGGCGGCCACGACGGCGTCCGCGCGCCGCCGCCGCGCCCGCCGCCGAGCGCCCACAGGCTCCAGACGCCGCACATCGCGCACAGAGCGCTGTTCGCGAGGAGGAGCCTGGCGTCGGCGCCCGCCCCCGGCGGCGCCGACGGGTCGAGGCCGGCGGTCCCGCCCGCGGCCCAGTAGGTCCACAGCACGGCGAGCGCCGCGGGCGGCACCATGATCCACCTGGTACGGGCGCCCGCCCCGGCCCGGCCGGCGAAGGCCCACGGCCACCGATCGCGCAGGTAGAGCGGCAGGCCGACGACCAGCGCCAGTGCCATGCCGAGGAACCCGGCGCCGATGAACACCGTCTCCCAGGCCGGCAGGCCCGGCTCGCCCGCCGGCTCGGGCGTGCCCGCCGGCAGCAGGCTGCTGACGAGCAGGTACGGGAGCATGGACACCAGAAAGCCCCCGGAGATCCACACGACGGGAACCACCAGCCAGGCCGGCAGCCGCATCCCCCACGGCTGCGCCAGCGCCAGCCCCAGCCCGATCCCGGCCACGGCCATCACCACCGTGACCGCGTTGAGCAGCACCCAGTCGGCCGTGCCGTGGAGCACCTCCAGGGCGATCCAGACGACCTTGACCAGCAGGTAGAGGGACATCGCCCCGGCCGCGGCGAACCCGGCGGCGCGGCGCGGCCAGGTGGGGGCGCCGATCTCGGCACGTACTGTCATGGTCGCGAGTCTCGCGGCCACGACGGGCCCCGCCATCCCCCGCCCGCGCCGGGCGCTTCCCCCGCGCGGGGGAGTGGGCGCACTCATGCCCTGCGCACATGCTCACGGGCTGGTTGTTCATGCCCCGTGCGACCGCTCGTGCGCGGGCCCGTCACATCCCGAGCGGCGGCCCCGGGAGATCGGTCAGGCCCCGGACGGGAGCTCACGGGCGGGTCACGCCTTGAGCAGTCGCTCGCTCAGTTCCCACAGGCGTCGCGCCGACGCGGGATCTATGGGGTGCGGCGCGACTTCGGTCACCACCACCGGTTCGCCGCCGACCATGGTGGTGACCGACGGAGTGTCGTTCAGCGGCGCGACGTCGCTGTTCTTCAGGTAGACGCCGCCGATCCCGGCGAGCTGCGGGCCGGCCGCCGCGAACACGATGGTCGCGGCCCCCTGCTCCGGGGTCTTCTTCTCCCGGTCGGGATCGATGATCGGCCGTCCGGCGTCGTCGATGAGCCGCTGGGCCCGCAACTGGTCCATGTCGAACAGTCCCTGTACGGACCTCCCGTCGTCCTGCGCGGACGCCAGGTGGGTCAGGGTCGTGGCGACGACGACGCCCGGGTGCAGGGCGTAACCCCGGATCCCGTCGCCGGACCAGCGCCGGTCCAGCTCCACGGCGAAGAGCACGTTGGCGGTCTTGGACTGGCCGTAGGCCAGGTGCCCCTCGAAACCGGTGGCGAAGTGCGGGTCGTCCCAGCGGATGTCGCAGATCCGATGGGCGCCGGAGGACACGTTGACGACCCGGGCGCCGTGCGCGGCACGCAGCCCGGGCAGCAGGCCGAGGGTCAGCTGGAAGTGCCCGAGATGGTTGGCCGCGAACGCCGACTCGTAACCGCGCGCGTCCAGGACCCGCCCGGCCGTGCTGCCGCCGGCGTTGTTGATCAGGACGTGCAGCGGGCGGCCGGAATCGACGAACCGGGCGGCGAAGGCGTCGATCGAGGCCGGGTCGAGCAGGTCCAGCCGGTCGATCTCGACGCGTTCGAGCCCCGCCAGCGCGGCGGCGGCGCGGCCGGGGCCGCGCGCCCCCGCGATGACGGACGCGCCCGCCCTGCTGAGCGCGCGGGTGGTCTCCAGGCCGAGCCCGGCGTGACCGCCGGTGATGACCACGTTCGTACCGGACAGGTCGATGCCCTTGAGCACCTCGTCGGCCGTCGACGCGGCCGTGAAACCCGTACCGATGGGATGTTGCCGGTGAGTCATGAGGTCCTCCTGAAGCCGGGGTGATCAGGCGGCGGCGCGCTCGCCGGCGGGCCGGCGGCGCAGGCCAGGGCGCAGGATGGCGGGCGGGTCGTAGGCCATGTCGAGCCGGCCGACGTCGGTGCCGGGCGGCACGATCTCGTCGATCCGGTCGAGGACGTCGTCGGTGAGCGTGACGTCGAGCCCGGCCAGCGAGCTGTCCAGGTGCTCCATGGTGCGCGGCCCGATGATCGCCGACGTGACGCCGGGGTGGGCGATGACGAAGGCCATGGCCAGGTGGTTCAGCGGCATCCCGGCCTCCTCGGCGAGCGGGATGAGCCGCTCGACCGCGTCCAGGCGGCGCTCGTCCTTCAGGTGCCCGAACCCGAACTGGGCCCGGTGCGCGGTGCTCTGCCGGTTCTTGCGGTAGCGGCCGGTGAGCAGGCCGCCGGCGAGCGGGCTCCAGACCAGGGTGCCCATGCCGAACTCCTGCACGGCGGGCAGGACCTCGCGCTCGATCCCGCGGTTGAGTATCGAGTACGGCGGCTGCTCGGCGCGCGGGCGCATGAGGCCGCGCCGTTCTGCGATCCAGTGGGCCCGCACGATGTCCGAGGCCGGCATCGACGAGGTGCCGAACGCTCGGAGCTTGCCGGCCCGCACCAGGTCGGTGAGCGCCGACAGGGTCTCCTCGAAGTCGGTGCCGGGGTCGGGCTGGTGGATCTGGTAGAGGTCGATGTAGTCGGTGCCCAGGCGGCGCAGCGAGCCCTCCACGGCGCGGATCAGCCAGCGGCGGGAGGCGCCCGACTGGTTGGGGACGAACGAGGTGCCGCCGCGCGGGTTGAAGTTCACCGGGAAGCGGCCCTTGGTGGCGAGCACGACCTCGTCACGGCGGCCCTGGAGCGCCTTGCCGACGATCTCCTCGGACTCGCCGCCCGCGTACATGTCGGCGGTGTCGACGAAGTTGATCCCCGCGTCCAGGGCCCGGTGGATGATCTTGATCGAGTCGTCGTGGTCGGGGTTGCCGAGGCCGCCGAACATCATGGCGCCCAGCGCGAAGGGGCTGACCTGGATGCCGGTTCCGCCGAGAGTGCGGTACTGCATGCGGATGTCTCCTGAGGTGAGAGGGGAATGCGGAGGCCCGTACGGACGCCGTACGCTGGAACCCGAAACGGAACGCCTCTCCGGAACTATACGGAACGCTGTTCCGATTAAGCAAGCGCGAAGGAGGGACGTGACGGAGGACACGGCTTCGCCGGAGACGGGTGACGGCCCGGCGACGGCGGGCACGGCGCGTACGGCGGGCATGGCGCGTACGGCGGGAATGAGAGAAGGCGGACGCGTGGCGCGGCCGCTACGCGCTGACGCGCGGCGGAACCTGGACGCCCTGCTCGCGGCGGCGAAAGCCGTCTTCGCCGCGGAGGGCGTGGACGCGCCGGCCAGGCGGATCGCCGACCTGGCCGGCGTCGGCGTGGGAACGACCAAACGCGGACTCGCCGCCCTGCACTCGGGCGACCCGGCGTTCGACGCGCTGCCCGGCTACTTCATGGGGCGGCTGGGACCCGCACCCGGATCCCTGCTCGACGCCGCGGCGGCCCACGGCGAGATCGGGGACGGCGTCAGCCCTGAGGAGTTGCTGTACGCCGTGGGCCATCTGTGCCTGCCGGTGGAAGGCGACGGCGCCGGGCACAGCCGGCGCATGGTCGCCCTCCTCATCGACGGGCTGCGCTTTCGCGCGGATTCGAGCCGTTCTCAGCGGAAGTCTCCCAGCTGAAGTCTCTCAGCGGAAGTCGGAGATGCGCAGCACCGCCAGCATGTCCGTCGCCCGGGATCCGGTCGAGAAGGACGCCTCCGCGCCGACCCAGCCGCGGAAGGCGCCCGAGTCGTCGATGATCTGCATGAGCGGCTTGACGTGCGAGTTGCCCGTGTAGCAGAACTGGCCCCGCTCCATCGCCAGGCACGTGCACCAGTGCCAGAGCGTGTCGCGGCGGTCGGTCTTGGAGATCATCGTCAGGTAGTACTGGATCGAGCTGACGTTGGCGCGCGTTCCGCCGCCGTACTTGGGGCAGCCGCCCGACTTCTGGCAGGCGCCGCGCGAGGACGGCTGCAGGTACGTCAGGCACGACGTGGTGGCGGCGCAGGCGCGGAAGGCCGAGAGGCCGAACGGCTGGTTGAGCGAGTTGACCATCTTGCCGCTCGCCCAGCTCGTCAGGTCCTGCCGCAGCGAGCCGGGGAACGCCTTGACCGAGGTCATCGCGCGCCGGGTGCCGAACGAGGCGTTGCTGCCGTAGCCGTACCCGTGGGTGGCCAGCGAGCTGCTCTTGAGGTCGAGGCGGGCCAGCTTGCCGTCCGGCGAGCGCCGCACGTTCCACTGCTCGGTCCACGTCTGGGCGATCTTCCACCGGATGGTGAGCACGTCGCCCGCGACGGTGTACGTGCCGGTACGGCTCTCGTCGGGAGCGCCGGTGAACCCGCCGGCGGTCAGCACCTCGCAGGCCCGGGGCTTGGAGGCGGAGCCGCCGGCCTTGGTGGTGCAGCTCGGGTCGGGCCTGGTGCCGGTGCGCTGCCTGGCCTTGGGGTTGCGCTGCCACCACAGGTAGAGGGAGGCGCTCACCGTGCCGTTCGCGGCGAAGCGGTAGCTGCCCAGCCGCAGCCAGTTCTGCTGCGACGAGGCCTTCAGATGACCTTGTGAGACGACGTACGTGGACTTTCCGCCCGGCAGGGCGGCCAGGGAGGCCGAGGACGCGGGGGCGGCGGCCGGCGCGGGAACGGCGCGGGCGGGGACGGCACCGGCGGGGACGGCGGGTGGCAGGGTGATGGCGAGGATGAAGGACAGGATCGCGGCTGCGGTACGCAAGAGCAGACTCCCGGGGCTGGCGGGCTTTGGCCGATCGTCAACGACACACCGTATTCGGTCCGGACCGGATATGTCACTGAAACCGCAAGGCTGATCACTCGACGAGGGCGTGATCGTGCCCCGCCCGGCTGCTTGATCTCCTTCTGACCGGAACGCCCAGATCCGGAACGCCGGGATGCCGGCGCGCACGCGTCCGGAGTCCGTACGGGAGACACGGTGACCTCGGACGCGATCCCCGCCCTCGACCACATCCGCACCGGCTACGACCCCGCCCCGCGCCGTCGATGTCGCTGCACGCCGACGCCTACACCGATCCGGCCTGGTTCGGTGTCGACCGGCGGGCGATCTTCTCTCGCACGTGGCAGTGGCTGTGCCATGCGGAGCCGCTGCGGGAGGCGGGCGCCTACGTGGCGGGCACGGTGGCCGGCCTGCCGAAGGTCGCCGTCCGCGACGAGGCGGGCGCGCTGCGGGCCTTCTACGACGTGTGCGAGCACCGGGCGCACGAGCTGCTGTCCGGCTCCGGGGTGTGGCGCAGCATCGTGTGCCCGTACCACGCGTGGAACTTCGACGATCGCCGCGCGGGCGCCGGACGCGGCCACAAGGCCCGCAAAGGCGAGCCCCCACGAGCAGGCGCGCACCTGTTCAAACCCCTGCGGCAGACCATCGAATCGATCAACCAGACCCTCAAAGGCCAGCTCGACCTGGAACGCCACGGCGGACGCACGTTCGCGGGCGTCACCATCCGGGTGATCGTACGCATCCTGGCCCTGACCACCGTGATCTGGCACAACGACAAGACCGGCCGGCCCACCGCCCGCTCACTCACCGCCTATGATCACTGATCCCAACCTCCTTGGAATCAATCATCTAGGCGGTCAGCCGGACGCCGGCGGGTTGGCGAGTACGGCGACCGCCTCGACCTCGACGAGCTGGTCGGCGTAGCCGAGCACGGTCACGCCGAGCAAGGTGCTGGGCACGTCGTGCTCGCCCATGTACTCCCGATACACCTCCCAGGCCGTCACCAGGTCGCTCTGCCGGGAGGAGGCCACGTACACGGTGGTCTTGACGACGTCGGTCAGCGACGCGCCCGCTCCCTCCAGCGCGGTCACCAGGTTGCGCATCACCTGGTGCGCCTGGCCGGCGTAGTCGCCGACCGCGACGGTCTCGCCCTTGAGGTCCAGGGGGCAGGCCCCGGCCACCCAGATGGAGCGCACCGGCGCGTCGGCGACCGCGGCGTAGGCGTACGGGACGTCCTGCGCGAGCCGCTCGTTCCGGATCAATCTCACGCTGCTGCTCATGCGTGCTCCATTCCGTCTGGTCAAAAGGGGGCTTTCGGCAGCCACAACCTAGCCGACGAGGCGCGAAACCGCCGGTCATTAAACGCGCAGGCGACGCGCTGCCGAGTGCCCGATGATCACCTCTCGCGAATCGCCATCCGTTCGGACATACTGGTGCCGCCTGACCATGATCACTGACATGGGCGACAGCCACGGGCACAGGACGAAGGGAAGCCATGTCCGAGTACGGCATCAACCGGCGCCGCCTCCTCACCTCGGCCGCGGCCGTCAGTGGCCTCGCCCTGGGAATGGCGGCCGGGGCGGGGGCCGCCTCGGCCGAGGCGGGCGAAGCCGCGGGGAGACGCGGGGCGGGGGGGCGGGGCGCC
>NZ_BAAAMU010000059.1:0-22537 GCF_039529435.1 Nonomuraea maheshkhaliensis | reverse complement strand
CGCCCCGGGCGGGGCGGGGCAACCCCGCCGGGACACGGGCCGCCGGGGCGCGGGCCGCCTCCCGCGTCGGCCGTGCCGCCGAGACGTGGGAGAACCTGATCGAGAAGTCGTCGTTCGACAGCCGGACGGACTTCGACAGGCAGTGGAACCTCCTCTACCCCTGGGACGGCGACCCCGACACCCACAACGGCGCCGCGCTGATGCGAGCGAGTCAGGTCTCGCTCTCAGGGGGCGTGCTGACCCTGACCGCGACCAGGCTGTCCGCGCCCGCCGGGGAGAGCGCGCACGCCCCGCACGCCCCGCTGTGGTACCGCTCCGGCGCGATCCACGCCAAGGAGCAGATCATCGTCAACGACGAGTTCCCCGAGTACGACATCGAGGGTGAGTTCAGGACGCAGACCGGGCTGGGGATCTGGCCGGCGTTCTGGACCACGGGGACCGAGCCGAACTGGCCGCCCGAGAGCGACATCCTCGAGTACGTGGGAGACTCGACCAACTTGTTCAACACCTGGAACAAGACCCCCAGCGGCGACCCGGGCGAGACCCAGGACGGCGACGCCTTCGTTGCGCGGGCGCCGGTGCCCGTCGCGGACCCGTACCAGGCGTTCCGCAAGTACCGCGTCTGGCTGTCCAAGGACGGCCCCGACGTGATGTGCGACTACTACCTCGGCACCACCGGCGGTGAGCTGGAATGGGTGGCGACGCACCGGGGCAAGGGCTGGGCCGGCATCCCGCAGTACCTCATCATCAACCTCCAGATGGGCTCCTGGGCGTCCGGCCTGGACGGCCCCGACGACGAGGACTGGCCCGCCCAGCCGGGCCCGGCGGGCGACACGTACTTTCACGCCCGCAATGTCTGGATGGGCCGTACGCGTATCTCATGACGTTCTGACCTGCGAAAGGGGTCTGGCGGACGGGCGGCTCGGGGCGCTAATACGGGGAAATATTGCGTCAGAGTGGTAAATGTCTGCCAGAGTTATCCTAGAGACATCTGTTTGGTCTCCTTCGTCCATGGAACGGGCGACCCGCCGAACCGGTACGGCACCCCGCCGCCGGTTCCGGGGACACGGTCCGTTCCGTGAGCCCGGGGCGACGGCGCCTGGCCGGGCCGCGTTCCGTCGCCGATGACGTCGCAGACCATGCCGCCGGATGATCGAAGGACCCGTGAGTTACAGCAGCAACGGCCCGGAGCCGACCGGCCGCCCTCGGGAGACCGAAGGGCGTACCCGCGCGTCGGCTCGACCGGGGAGACGCCAGCGCCCGTCCGAGGGCGGCGCCTCCGGCGAGCCCTTTTCCGCCCATGCCGAGACCCACGCCGAGACCCGCACCGGGCGGCCGGCTCCTCAGCCGGGCGCCCGTCCGGGTGTTCCGTCCGAGGTTCCATCGGGCGCCCCGGCCGACGGGCAACCGGGTTCGCGCCGGCGCAGGAGCGGTCGCAGGAGGCCGGGCGGCGCAGGTGGGCCCGGCGACGGGCCCGCTGGTCACGGCGGTCCCGGTGTTCAGGCCGGTCAGGGGCCCGGCGGTCCCGGTGGCCGCGGCCCTGGTGGGCCTGGCGGCCCCGGTGGTGACGGTCCCGGTGGTGACGAGCCGGCGGGGGAGCGCGGCTCGCGCCGTCGCGGCTGGAAGCGCTTCATCCCCAGCTGGAAGATCGTGGTGGCCGGCGTCACCGTCCTGGTGGCGGGCGTCTTCGGCATGATCATGGTCGCGTACGCCAACACGCCGCTGCCCGACGACACCCAGGATCACGCCATCGAGCAGGGCAGCATCATCTATTACCGGGACGGCAAGACCGAGATCGCCCGCCTGGGCACGAAACGCGAGATCGTCGAGATCTCCCGGATCCCCCGGCACGTCCAGGACGCCTTCATCGCCGCGGAGAACCGTACGTTCCGGACAGACCCCGGCATCTCGGTGTCGGGCATCGCGCGCGCGGTGTGGAGCACGGTGACCGGCCAGCAGGTCCAGGGCGGATCGACGATCACGCAGGAGATGGCCCGCGGCTACTACGACGGCCTCAGCCAGGAGCGGACGATCCAGCGGAAGGTCAAGGAGATCTTCGTCGCCATCCGCGCGGGCAAGGAGATGTCCAAGGACGAGATCCTGGCCAACTACCTCAACACGATCTACTTCGGCCGCGGCGCGAACGGCATCCAGGCCGCCGCCCAGGCGTTCTTCGACCGGGACGTGGAGAAACTGACCCCCGCGCAGGCGGCCTACCTGGCCGGCCGGATCCAGAGCCCGGACGCGTTCGACGCGGCGGAGGCGAAGAAGAACTACGCGCCGACCAAGGAGCGGTTCGCGTACGTCATCGACGGCATGGGGATCGTCGATCCGGCGAAGTACGGCTCCCTGCGCACCACGGCGAAGTTCCCCAAGCTCGCCAGGCCGGACAAGAAGGAGACGCTCAAGGGCATCAACGGCTACATGGTCGACATCGTCCAGCGTGAGCTGGAGCGTCGGGGGATCACGCGTGAGCGCCTGCGCGCCGAGGGTTACCGCGTGACGACGACTTTCGACAAGAGGCTGATGCGGGCGGCGAAGAAGACGGTCGAGAGCAACCTCGCCGCCATCGGCGACAAGAACATCCACGCGAACATGGCCGCCGTGGACCCGCGCAACGGCCGCGTGATCGCCTTCTACAGCGGCCGCGACTACCTGAAGAGCTTCACCAACAACGCCTTCGACGCCAACAAGCAGGCCGCGTCGGCCTTCAAGCCGTACGTGCTGGCCGCCTGGCTGGAGAGCGGCTACAGCCTCAAGAGCTACGTGTCGGGCAAGGGCCCGGTCAGGCTGCCGGGCACCAAGCCGATCCGCAATTCGCACGACGTCGGCGCGGCCGTGCAGATCGACAAGGCCACCGCCCAGTCGGTGAACACGGCGTTCGCCACGATGGCGGAGGAGGTCGGCCTGGAGGAGGTCGAGAAGATCGCCGAGGGTGCGGGGATCGACAAGAAGGACCTGTCCCTGGCCATCAAGGACCACGCCTACGGCATGTCCATCGGCGCCGGCCTGATCACCCCCGTCGAGCAGGCCACCGGGTACGGCATCTTCGCCAACGGCGGGGTCCATCACGACGCCCACGTGGTCGTCTCGGTCAAGGCGTTCACCGGCAAGACCGTGCTGCAGGAGGCGAACAAGCCCACCACGGTCATCAGCCCCGACACCGCCGCCGACGCCACGTACGCGATGCAGCAGGTCGTCAAGAACGGCACCGCCCGCGGCACGGCGCTGCCCGGCGGCCGGCCGATCGCCGGCAAGACCGGCACCAACAACGAGAACAAGGAAGCCTGGTTCGTCGGCTACACCCCGCAGCTGTCCGCGGCCGTCGGGATGTACAAAGAGGTCCCGCAGATCAATCCGAAGACGAAGAAGGTCATCAAGGACGCCAACGGCTACCCGCTGCCCAAGGAGGTCTCCCTCGGGAACATCGAGGGCGCCGGCACGCCCACCAAGATCTGGCGCGACTTCATGACGCTCGCGATGGAGGGCAAGCCGGTCGAGCCGTTCCCCGCGCCCGCCTTCGCCGGAGACCCGCACGACCTGGTGAACAAGCCGGAACCCAAGCCGACCAAGGACCCGGACGAGCCTGGCAATGACGACGTCGGCAGCGACCCGTCCTGCTCCTTCGACCCCTCCTGCGGCGCCGGAGACCCGGGCGACAGCACCGTCGACGACGGTGGTGACGACGACGACACCGGCACGTCCGACGAGGACCCGCTGGGGAACGACGGCGACCCGACGCTGAACGACAACGGCGATTCCGACAGTACGGGCGACTCCGGCGGCACCGGCGACACGGGCGGTACCGGTGACTCGGGCGGAACCGGAGATTCCGGCGGAACCGGCGACTCGGGCGGCACGGGCGATTCCGGCACCCCTCCCACCACCGGCCCGCAGGGCGGCCGAGGCCCGGGCGGGTGAGGCCCGGTCGGGTGAGGCTCGGTCGGGTGAGGCCCGGTCGGGTGAGGCCCGGGCGTCGCGGGCGGAAAAGATGACAGGAGGTGTCGGCTTTAGGGCCGAGCATGGACGTCAACGCCCGGCCACAAGGGGCCGGGCATGACTCCACGAGGACCTCGATGCACGAAACGCCGGAAGAGCTGAAGGAACTGCAAGCTCTCCTCGACGCCTCCCTCGCCCGTTCCACCCCGCATCTCCGCTCGATCATCGGCGGCGAGAGCACCCTGACCGCCGAGCAGCTCACCCAGGTGCTCACCGGCATGCGCACGCTCGCCCTGTCCACCGTGACGGCGAAGGGCGAGCCGCGGATCAGCGGCGTGGACGGGCACTTCTTGCACGGGAGATGGCATTTCGGCACCGCGCCAGGCGCGGCCAAGGCCCGCCACCTCGCCGCCAGGCCCGCCGTCAGCGCCGCGCACCTGCCCGGCGAGGAGCTGGGCGTGTTCACGCACGGCGAGGCCGAGATCCTCAACCCCCGTGACGGCGAGCCGGCCGCGGACTGGCCGGACCTGCTCGCCTACTTCAAGGACTACTACGGCGAGAACGGCTTCGACTGGGACAACGACGTGGTCTACTTCCGGCTGCGTCCGCACTGGATGACCGTGTACGCCCCCGACTTCGGCAAACTCGTCTCCTGAGCGGTCACGGGCGGCCGGCGCGGATCGCCTCGGGGCCGCGGCAGACGAGGCAGAAACGGTAGAGGTCGACCCGGGTGAGCGTGCCGGCCGGGTTGTAGCGGCGCTTGCAGAAGGCCCGCCAGTTGCCGGTGGCCTCCAGCGCCGCGCCCGCCGTCTGGCACTTGAGGCACGCGTTGGGGTTGTTGTACGACGTGTCGAAGTAGTAGTCGCGGGGGACGGCGCTGTCGCTGCAGGCGACCGCCAGCGCGGCCGCGCCGCTCGTCCCCGCGCTCGTGCTCGCGCCGGCGCTCCCGCCGGTCAGCAGCGTGACGACCGTGCCGAGCACCGCGGCCGCGCCCAGAACGACGACCGGCCGGCGTCCCGTCTTTTCCGTGATTGCCATGTCAGCCTCCTCCGTGGTGGAACACCGATTCTCGGCGGGGGCGACAGGGCGGGACAGGGCGGCAACCGGGCATCGGCCGGACTTATCCCGACATGTCGCACCGCCCCGTCCTGGCGGGCCCTAGTCTGCCGGGCATGCGCATGCTGCACCTCGGATTGCGGGTCACCGACCTGGAACGCTCGCTCGCCTTCTACACCGCCGTCGGGTACGCCGAGCTCGGCCGGGTCCCCGAGACGGGGTTCGGCAGCCTGACCATGCTCAAGCTGCCCGGGGACCCGTACGTGAGCCTCGAACTCGTGCACGATCCCGCGCGGCCCGTGAAGGACATCGGCGCCGTCAACCACCTCGTCATCCAGGTGGACGATCTCCACGCCACGATCGCCGGCCTCGCGGCCAAGGGCGTCACGGCCGAGCCGGCGGCGGAGCTGGGGGCGGGGTTCTGGACGTCGTGGCTGACCGATCCGGACGGCTACCGGATCGAGCTCGTCCAGTGGCCGCCCGGCCATCCGCCCGGCATGACGGAGGCGGACTTCGTCTGACCGCGCCCGCTGCGCTGCTCCCGTCGGCCGGTCGAGACGTCGCCGTCGGAGGCGTTCAGCGCGTTCAGGGCGTCAGCGGGTCAGCGCGTTCAGGCGTCAGGGCGTCATGAGGATGCGTACACGGGTGCCAGGTCGATGAAGATGCGGTAGTCCGAGATCAGGCCGTCGTCGCGGGTACGCCAGATCGTCACGGCGGCGACGCGGGCGTCCCGGCCGTCGAGCCGGCGGTAGGTGACCTCGGTCTCGGCGATGGTGTCGGCGCCGGCCCGCCAGTGCCTGACGATCCGGTGCCGCAGGCCGCCGATGGTGGCGTAGAACGCGCGCAGCCCGTCGGCGACGGCCTCGCGGCCCACCAGCGGCTCGGCGTTGCCGAACATCATCGTGGCGTCCTCGGCCAGCAACTTCGCGAACCCGTCGGGGTCGAACGCGTCGACGATCTGGAACAGGCGGCGTACCTCGTCCTCGGACATGCCGATCACCCCTGCCGTTGCGGATCGATGCCTCCACGATGGGCGTCCGGCCGCCGCCGGGCAAGCCAGGGTTTCGTGGGCGGGCGCCGGACGCGCCGCCGGGCAAGCCATGCCTTCGTGCCGGGAAGTGGCGGGGCGGGCCCGTTCAAGATCGGTAGAGTGAGCGACTGCCCGCCCCTGACCCGCCCCTGACCGGCCCACCGTGAAGGATCCCGCCATGTTCGTCCGCCGCGCGTCGATCGTCGCCGCCCTCGCCCTCGTCGCGTCCTGCCTCACGCTGCTCCCCGCGTACGCGTCGGCGCCCGCCGTCACCTCGTCGGGCGTGCCTTTACCCGGGGGGATATATCCGGGTTCGCCCCGTTACGAGAGCGCGGGCTTCTACCAGTACGCCCCGTCCGTCGTGCAGACGTCCGACACCCAGCGGATCATCTACTACTGCGCCAACAGGGTCGAGTACGCCCGGAGCAGCGGCAACGCGGTCGCCGCCACCCACGACCACGTCCTGTTCAACGTCGGCACCCGCCGGCCAGACGGCTCATACACGTGGGGCGCGACCCAGGTGGCACTGCGGCCCCGCCTTGAGCCGGGGGACGCGCAGTACCATCCCGCGACACCGAGCTGGGCGGCGTACCACATCTGCGACCCCGACGTCGTCAAGGGCCGATTCACCTATACGACACCAGGCTCCGGCGCGAAGATGTACACCTGGGCGATGTTCTTCACCGGTGCGGACGACGACGACCACGGCGTGGACGGCCGGTTCAACGTCATCGGCGTCGCCCTCGCCACCTCCCCGCTCGGACCGTGGACCATCGTCGCCGACCCCGTCGTCGACATCGACGAACCCGACTACAACGCGGCCGGCTACGGCGTGGGCCAGCCCAGCGTGACCAGCGTCGACCAGCAGGGGAACCTGCTGCTGTTCTACAGCGGCCTGGACTGCGCGGCCCTGGACGCGCCTGACCCGTCCTGCGACGTCGCCGACCGCGGCACCGCCGTCCGCACGCTGAACCTCGGGGACGCCGGCGCGCCGGTGCTCGGGGAGCGGCGCTTCGTCACCACCGCCGGGCTGACGCCGGAGCCGTTCCTCCCGAATTCCGGACGATTCCTGCACAACGCGTCCTGGGCGTACGATCCGAGCCGCGCGTCGTTCGTCACCTCCCGCGACACCGGGCCACTCGACGGCAACGAGATCCAGGCGAACGTGGAGATCGCCCGGATCGCCGGATCGAGCGTCTGGGACGGCGGGGGCGCCTGGACGGTCGCCGGCCAGATCACGGGCGGCCAGTCGGGCTACCACTGGAACCACAACTCCGGCCTGGTCCGCGACTCCTACGGCGGCCTGGCCTTCCAGCGGCCGCTCGACTACTCGGGGGTCGATGTCTACTTCGCCACCGAGCCCGGCGCCGCGGGCACCGTGCCGCCCTGGGACGGCTACTTCACCTACCGCCTCCAGCGCGCCACCACCGCACTGTGACGTGCCACCTGGCTCGGCGCCGGTGTCTACGTGCGTAGACACCGGCCAACTATACACTTGTAGAATGAGCGACCAGCCCGCATCCGACCGGCGCAAACGCGACGCCGCCGCCACCCGGCAGGCCATCCTCGACGCGGCGGTCGCCGCCTTCACCCGGCACGGCTACGACGGGGTGGGGGTTCGCGACATCGCCGGGAACGCGGGGGTGACCGCGATGCTCATCAACCGCTACTTCGGGTCCAAGGAGCAGCTGTTCGCCGAGGCGGTCGACGTGTCCTTCGCGCCGCGCACCGTCATCACCGGCACGGGCCAGGAGCTGGCCGCGAGCACCGCCCGCGCGCTCGTGGCTCGGACGGCGCCTGAGGCCGAGCAACTGGGCCCGTTCCTGCTCATGCTCCGATCGGCCGCCAACCCGCGGGCGGCGGAGATCATGCGCGAGGCGATCGCCCGCCACGCCGGCCGCCACCTCACGGAGGAGCTGTCCGGGGCCGGGGCCGATGTGCGGGCGGAGCTGATGCTCGCGGTGCAGGCGGGGGTGTGGCTGCTGCGCCGCGTCATCGGCACCCCGGCCCTCGCCGAAGCCCACTCCGACGACCTCGCCCAGCTCATCACCACCCTCTTCCAATCCCTGAACCCGGCTCCGGCCGACCCCGTCCCACAGGCATAGCCGGGCGCGGGCTGATGTCTCGCGTACCCGGTCTGGACGGGCGCGGCGCTGACGTCGCGTAGCCTGGCCTGGACGGGATGTCGTCAGCCGGCGGTCACGCCGCCGTCGATCGCGAGTGCGGCGCCGGTGATGAAGCCGGCCTCGTCGCTGAGCAGGAACGCCACGAACGCCGCCACCTCCTCCGCCCGGCCGACCCGCCCGATCGGGTGCATCGCCGCGCCCGCCCGCAGCGCCTCCTCCGGCGTCGGGCCCATGCCGGCCCGCAGCAGCGGCGTGTCGATGCCGCCGGTGACCAGGGCGTTGACCCGTACGCCCGCCGGGGCCGCGTCGAGCGCCGCCGAGCGGGTGAGACCGATGACGCCGTGCTTGGCGGTGCTGTAGGCGGCCGCGCCCGCCTGCCCGGTCACGCCCAGGATGGAGGCGTTGTTCACGATCGCGCCCCCGCCGCTCGCGCTCAGCGCGGGGATCTGGTGCTTCAGGCCGAAGAAGACGCTGTTGAGGTTGAGCGCGAGGTCCCCTTGCCAGGCGTCGCCGTCGATCTCGGTCACCGCCCCGATCGCCGTGGCGGCGCCGACGTTGTTGAACACGCCGTCGAGCCGGCCGTACCGTTCGACCGCCTGCCGGACCAGCTCCGCCACCTGCCCTTCCTCGCGTACGTCGGTGGGGATGAAGACGGCCTCCTGGCCGGCGTGCCGAAGGCCGGCCACCAGCGCCTCGCCCGCTTCCTTGCCTCGGGCGGCCAGGACGACCTTGGCACCCTCGCCCGCCAGCCGCTCGGCGGCAGCGCGGCCCATGCCGGAGGTGGCGCCGGTGATCAGGATGACTTTGTCGGTGAAACGCGTGGACATGATGACTCCTCAGTTCAGTGTTGTCGGGGTGATGGTGACGGCCAGGCCAGGCTCGGCAGGTGAGCGCGATGGTCGGCGTTCGCGCCGGAGCGCAGCAGCGTGTCGGCCGGGTTCACGGCCGCCGCGTGCGCCCGCACCCGGACCTCGCCCGGCCCGGCATGCGGATCCGGCCACTCCATGACCCGGAGCACGTCCGGCCCGCCGAAGTCGGAAAAGCCGATGACTCGCATTATCGCAGCTCCCGTACGGTTCTCTTTAGTTACCTGGTGCGACGTCCGTACCCTCGCATTTCTGGATAAAGGCGACAAGAGAGCACTTTCATGTGCCCAGGTATCACCGAGAGAACCGTTCCGGAACGGAACCAGGTATCGTCCGTACACTGAGCCCCATGGCGGAACCGCTCCCGATCTCCGACGACGACGGCCTGTGCGAGGAAGGCCGCGACCTCATCCGCGGCGTGCTCGAACGCATCGGTGACAAGTGGTCCGTGATCGTCATCTGCCAGCTCGGCGACACCACCCGCCGCTTCAACGAGCTGCGCCGCATGAGCGCCCCCATCACGCAACGCATGCTCAGCGCGACCCTGCGCGGGCTGGAACGCGACGGCCTGGTGACGCGGACCGTCCACGACACCAAACCCCCGAGGGTCGACTACGCGCTCACCCCGCGCGGCACCAGCCTGCTCGAAGTCGTCCGCGCCCTGGCCGGCTGGGCGGAGCGCAACGCCACCGGCATCCTGGACTCCAGAACCGCCTTCGACGCCGCCGGGTGAGTCGGGGCGCGGCTGACGCCGGTCGGGGGCCGGTTCGCTGTGGGTCCCGGCGAGCGCGATCCGCGCCTGACCTGCGCGGACTTCGCCGCCGAACGGCCTGTTCGGCGGTTTCGCGGCCGGGCCTCGTGGACAGGAACGTTCGGATGGAGAACGTCCCGGCGGTCATGACGGCCGCGTACATCACCGGCCTCGGCCCAGCCGACCGGATCACGGTCGGTGAGCTGCCGGTCCCGGTGCCCGGCCCGACGGACGTGCTCGTACGCACGGAAGCGCTGGCCGCCAACCAGGTCGACACGTTCGTCCGCTCAGGCGCCTACCGCACCCACACCCCGTTCCCGTTCGTCATCGGCCGCGACCTGGTCGGCGTCGTCGCCGCGCACGGCACCGGGGTCGCGGAGTTCCGGCCGGGGGAGCGGGTGTGGTGCAACAGCCTCGGCCACGGCGGACGGCAGGGGTCGTTCGCCCAGTACGCGGTGGTGCCCGCCGACCGGCTGTACCGGCTGCCGCCCGATGTGCCGCCGGACCTCGCCGTGAGCGTCCTGCACACCGCAGCCACCGCCTGCATCGGGCTGTTCCGCGAGGGCGGGCTGCGGGTCGGCCAGACCGTCCTCGTCAACGGGGCCGCCGGCGGGGTCGGCAGCGCGGTCGTCCAGTTCGCCGTGGCCGCGGGCGCGAGAGTCGTCGCCACCGCGTCCGCGCGGGACGCCGAATGGTGCCTGGCCCTCGGCGCGAGCGCCGTCGTCGACTACCGCGATCCGCACGCGCCCGAACGGGTCAGGGACGCGGCCCAGGACGGCGTGCACCTCGTCTGGGACAACTCCGGCGTCAACGACCTCGAAAGCACGCTGCCGCTGCTGGTCCAGGGAGGGCGCGTGATCGTCATGGCGGGGCTGCGCTCGCGTCCGGTGCTGCCGGCCGGCGACCTCTACCCGCGTGACCTGAGCATCCGCGGCTTCGCCATCAGCAACGCGTCGATCGCCGACCTGCGGTCCGCCGCGACGACGATCAACGGCCTGCTCGCCGAGGGCCGGCTCCGGGCCCGCATCGGGGCGAGGCTGCCGCTGTCCGACGCCGCCGAGGCCCACCGCCTCCTGGAACGCCATGGCCCCGACAGGGTCAGGGGACGCGTCGTCGTCCTGCCGTGACGAAGGAGCGGCCGTTCGTCTCACCAGTCCGAGTCGTGATCGCTAAGGTGTGGGGCACCATCGGCTGATCTTCCGGGACGGGCGGAACGCCGTGCCGGATCATCGCCGCTTCCGCCGAGGCAGCGAAGAGGAAAGCTGACCGAGTGGGCCTGCGAACACCTGCTGCGCGTCCACGTCGCCGCCGAACCCGGCGGCACCCCGCTCGACGACGAGCTGCACCTCCTCGTACGCGATCACGATGGTGAAACGTGCCGCCCGTCCGTGGCCCCGGCCGCCGCAGTGCCGCCGGCCGGGCCGGACGAGCGGATCGCCTGGGTCACGACGCTGCTCAGCGAGTTCCTCTGGATGAGCGACAACGACGCGGTCGGCTTCGAGGGGTCCGTCGAGCCCACTGCCGCGCGCATCACGCCGCGTCGCGCGTTCCCGCGAGCTGAGGGGCTCACACGTGCTGGTCGGGTGGGAAGCCGGTCCAGCGGAGGTCCGGCGGCAGGTGGCTCATGTCGTTGAAGTACGCGACCGAGGCGGGCCGGTCCGAGTCGTAGCGGATGACGGTCAGGGCGGCGTTGGCGTGGTTGAGGCCGAGCCAGCGCCACTTCGGCGCGTCGAGCGCGGCGCGGACGAGCCAGCCGATCAGGAAGTTGTGCGTCACGACCAGCTCGTGACGGGTCCCCTCCGCCACCGGGCCGGTGAACGCGTCCATGGCCCGCGCGGCGAGGTCGTCGCCGCCGTCGGCGGGGAACTGCGCCAGGAAGGACAGGTGGCGGGCGGCGTGCTCTGGCGGCAGCTCGTCCGCGGCGGGACGATACGGGATGTAGTCTCCCGCGGCCTCGGACGGCCGCACCGGCACCCCGGGCAGGTGCTCCCCGATCAGCGCGGCGGTCTGCGCCGCCCGGGGCAGCGGGCCGTGGTGGACGGCGGAGAGGGGGACGTCGCGCAGCCGCTCGCCGAGCAGGCCGGCCTGGCGGCGGCCGTTCGCGGTGAGACCGCTCTCGTCCGGCGTGGCCTCGCCGTGGCGGGTGAGATACAGATAACGGGTCATAATCGTGTCATTGATAGCAGAAGGACGCAACCGGTGCCGTCGAGGCCGATGAGCTCGCCGGAAAGCGTGGGCGTCGTGATCGCCGGAAAAGCGTTGGCGTCTCGGTCGCCGCGCGGGCTAGCGTGATCTCGGTCCCCGCGTCAGGAGGGCCGTGACCGGCGGATGGGAGATCCGGGATGACTGCTCAGCTCGTCGCACTCTGCTTCGACGCGAACGACCACGAGAGTCTCGCCCGCTTCTGGGCCGGCATGCTGGGCTGGGAGACGGCCGATGATCCGCACGACGGCATCACGCTCCTGCCGGACGACGACACCGGGTTCCGGATCCGGTTCGTCCCGTCCGAGGAGAAGAAGCTCGGCCAGAACCAGATGCACTTCGACCTGACCAGCACGTCCCTCGCGGATCAGGAGCGCAAGGTGGCCAGGGCCCTCGACCTCGGAGGGCGGCACATCGACATCGGGCAGAGCCCGGACGAGGACCACGTGGTGCTCGCCGACCCCGAAGGCAACGAGTTCTGCGTCATCGGCCCCGACAACCAGTTCCTCGCCGACTGCGGACTCGTCGGGGCGCTCGCGAGCGACGGCACGCAGCGGGTCGGCTACTTCTGGAGCGAGGTGCTGGGCTGGCCGCTGGTCTGGGACCAGGACGAGGAGACCGCGATCCGCTCGCCCCACGGCGGCCCCAAGATCACCTGGGGCGGCCCGCCGGTGGATCCCAAGCACGGCAAGAACCGGCTGCACTTCGACCTCGCCCCCGCCGCCGGCCAGGACCTGCGGGTGGAGGCCGACCGCCTCGTCTCCCTCGGGGCGACCCGCGTGGACATCGGTCAGGGCGACGTCGGCTGGGTGGTCATGGCCGACCCCGACGGCAACGAGTTCTGCCTGTTCGACCACCCGCCGGCCTGACCGGCCGCACCGCAGCGCCGGTGCTGCGTGACGGCTGTGGCTGTGGCTGTGCCGAGCATCCAGCTGAGCCGGTTCTCGGCGACCGCGAAGCCAGGTGCCGGCTCCTTGATTGTTCCCGCCCGGCCGGGGTAGTGGGACGGCCGGCGCAGCGGCGGACGGGAGTCACGGATGAGCACCATGGCGGGAGACTGGAAGATGACGATCGTGGACGGATGCCTGCCCGGCGACCAGCTCAGCCTGCTCAACGTCAGCGCGGGGCTCGCCCGCGTCGAGCTGACGCTCTGCGCGGAGGGCGGCCGGCCGCAGGGGCCGATCCGGGCGGTCGTCCCGCCGCGGCGTACGCGCTCCTTCGCCCTGGCGGACCTGGCCGGCGCCGGGCGCGTGGCGCGAGGGCTGCCGTACTCGGTCGTGGTCGTGTCGGACGCGCCCGTCCTCGTCCAGCCGCACCCGGAGGACCGGGACGCGCCGGAGGCGGCACGTCAGCCGGCGGCCTGACCGAGCCCGCCGCCCGGCCGCTGGACGCCGGCGTACAGGTAGACGATCATCTCGGCGACCGAGGCGGCGACGCCGGCCAGCGCGCGACCATCCGGCGCTGCGATTCCAGGTCATGGGGCCCGACCCAGTCGTGCGGAACTTGTTCTGCACCGAATATTCTGCAAGTTCTTCTCTGCACAAGTGTCTCGGCATCCCGGTAGGCTGGGCGGATGTCAACCGACCCGGTCACGCACACGCCGGCGGCGATGAAGGCGCTGGCCAGTCCGTTGCGGCGCGAGATCCTGAGCCATCTGGCCAACCACGGCCCGGCCACCTCGACCACGCTGGCCAAGGCCATGGGGCAGAACACCGGGACCACCAGCTACCACCTGCGGCTGCTCGCCGACACCGGCTTCGTGACCGAGCTGCGCGAGCGGGCCAAGGGGCGGGAGCGCTGGTGGGACGTGGTCAAGGCCGACCGGCGGCTGCCCGCCCGGGAGGAGATGACCGACGCCGTACGGGATCTCGCCGAGCGGCTGGGCGACTCGCGGCTCGCCGAGGACCTGCGCATGTTGTCGGCCTTCGTCCGTGACCGGGACGAGGAGAGCGACTGGCAGCAGGGCTCACGCGCCGGCACCTTCATGACCAAGGAGCGGCTCAAGGAGTTCCACGAGGAGTACCTCAAACTGGTGCACCGCTTCGGTGCCGACCGCGACAACGCGCCGGAGGGCGCCCGGATGATCCTGTTGCGCTGGATGGGCTTCCCCGACCCCCGCGGCTCCTGACAACGGCCTCGGGGGTCGGCGGGCTGCTCAGGACGCCTGCGGGCCGGACTCGCGCATCGGCACGCGTACGCCGCTGGCCTGGGCGACCTCCACCGCGTGGTCGTAGCCGGCGTCCACGTGCCGGATGACGCCCATGCCCGGGTCGTTGGTGAGCACCCGGCGGATCTTCTCCCCGGCCAGCGCGGTGCCGTCGGCCACGGTCACCTGGCCCGCGTGGATCGAGCGCCCGATGCCGACCCCGCCGCCGTGGTGGATCGACACCCACGAGGCCCCCGAGGCCACGTTCACCATCGCGTTGAGCAGCGGCCAGTCGGCGATCGCGTCGGAGCCGTCCAGCATGCCCTCGGTCTCCCGGTACGGCGAGGCCACCGACCCGCAGTCGAGGTGGTCGCGGCCGATCACGATCGGGGCGCGCAGCTCGCCGCTCGCCACCATGTCGTTGAACCGCTCGCCGGCCCGGTCGCGCTCGCCGTAGCCGAGCCAGCAGATTCGCGCGGGCAGGCCCTGGAAGTGCACCTTCTCGCCGGCCAGGCGGATCCAGCGGGCCAGCTGCTCGTTGCCGGGGAACAGCTCCAGGATCGCGCGGTCGGTGGCGGCGATGTCGGCCGGGTCGCCCGACAGGGCCGCCCACCGGAACGGGCCCTTGCCCTCGCAGAACAGCGGCCTGATGTACGCGGGCACGAACCCGGGGAAGTCGAAGGCGCGCGCGTACCCGGCCAGCCGGGCCTCGCCCCTGATGGAGTTGCCGTAGTCGAACACCTCCGCCCCCGCGTCCATGAACCCGACCATGGCCTCGACGTGCCGGGCCATCGACGCGCGGGCCCGCTCGGTGAAGCCGGCCGGATCCTTGTCGCGCTCGAACGTCATGTCCTCGAACGCCATCCCGGCCGGCAGGTACGCGAGCGGGTCGTGGGCGCTGGTCTGGTCGGTGACGACGTCGATCGGGGCGCCTTCCGCGAGCATGCGCGGCAGCACCTCGGCGGCGTTGCCGAGCAGGCCGATCGACAGCGGGCGCCGGGCGTCCCTCGCCTCGGTGGCCAGCCGCAGCGCGTGTGCCAGGTCGTCGGCGCGCACGTCGAGGTAGCCGTGGTCCAGGCGGCGCTGGATGCGGGACGGGTCGCACTCGACGCAGATCACCACGCCGCCGTTCATGGTGACGGCCAGCGGCTGGGCGCCGCCCATCCCGCCGAGCCCGGCGGTGAGCGTGATCGTCCCGGCCAGCGAGCCGCCGAACCGCTTGGCCGCGACCGCGGCGAACGTCTCGTACGTGCCCTGGAGGATGCCCTGCGTGCCGATGTAGATCCACGAACCGGCCGTCATCTGGCCGTACATGGTCAGCCCGGCGGCTTCGAGGCGCCGGAACTCCTCCCAGTTGGCCCAGTCGCCGACCAGGTTGGAGTTGGCGATCAGCACGCGCGGCGCCCACTCGTGGGTGGTCATGACGCCGACCGGCCGGCCCGACTGCACCAGCATCGTCTCGTCGGCCTTGAGCGTGCGCAGCGTGCGCTCGATGGCGTCGAACGAGCGCCAGTCGCGGGCGGCACGCCCGGTGCCGCCGTAGACCACCAGCTCGTCGGGATGCTCGGCCACCTCGGGGTCGAGGTTGTTCTGCAGCATCCGCAGCGCGGCCTCCTGCTGCCAGCCGAGAGCCGTCAGCGTGCTGCCGCGGGCGGCCCGGACCGGGCGTGCGCCTTCCATGATGTTCGGTTCCTTTCGTCAGCGGGCCGGTACGGCCTCGGCGGCGGGGTAGATCATCTCGGCGGGCGGGTTCGACGTGCGCCTGGCCCAGGGGTAGTAGAGCACGGCGGTCGCCACCAGCCCGACGATCCACGAGATGTCGGCGCCGCCGAGCAGCTCGGTCACGGGCCCGGTGTAGAGCTTCTGGGCCAGGAACGGGATCTGGATCACCACGCCGAAGGCGTAGCAGACCAGCGCGGTCACGTTCCAGCGGCCGTAGCGGCCGGCCGGGTCGTACAGGGCGGGGATGTCCACCCGCTCCCTGGAGATCCGGTAGTAGTCGGTGAGGTTGATGGCGCTCCACGGCGTGAACACCATGAGCAGCACCAGTACGAAGTTCTTGAAGTTGTTCAGGAAGTCGGCGCTGGCCATGATCGCCACCGCGACCGACACGGCCGTGAAGCCGACGATGTAGAGCGCGCGGGCCACCGGCGAGATCCGCGTGCGGCCGTTGAACGCGGTCACGGTCGTCAGCAGGCACATGAAGCCGCCGTAGGCGTTGAGCGTGTTGACGGTCAGCTTGCCGACCACGATCACGAGGTAGATCAGCAGCGCGACGGCCGCCGGCCCGGCCAGCTCGCCGACGAACCCGACCTGGTCGCCGACGAACGCGTCACCGGAGACGGCCGCGATCAGCGCGCCCAGCGTCATCGCCCACTGCGAGCCGATCACGCTGCCCGCGAACGTGCCCCAGAACGTGGCCGACTCGGGGGTGCTGCGCGGCAGGTAGCGCGAGTAGTCGGCGACGTACGGGCCGAACGTCAGCTGCCAGGCCGCCCCGAGCCCCACCGCCAGCAGGAACGTCGGCGCCTCGAACGGCTTGACGCCGATGACCGCGCCCACGTCGTACGTGGTGAACACGGCGACCAGCAGGTAACCGAGGCCGCAGACGCCGACCACGGTCGCGATCCTGCCGACGGTGTGGATGAGCCGGTAGCCGGTCACCGCGACGATCACCGTCAGCGCGCCGAAGACCAGGATGCCGGCCGTCGCGGGCACGTGCAGGATCCGCCCGAGCGCCTGCCCGGCCAGCACGCTGCCGGTCGCGGCGAAGCCCAGGTACATCAGCACGACCAGGACGAGCGGCACGACCGCGCCGAACACGCCGAACTGGGCCCGGCTGGAGATCATCTGGGGCAGGCCGAGCCGCGGCCCCTGGGCGGAGTGCAGGGCCATCACCACGCCGCCCAGCACGTTGCCGATGAGCAGGGCGACGATCGCCCAGAGGGCGTCGGCGCCGAAGACGACGGCGAGCGCGCCGTCCACGATCGCCGTGATCTGCATGTTGGCGCCGAACCAGAGGGTGAACTGGCTGCGCGGCGTGCCGTGCCGTTCGGCGTCGGGGATCACGTCGATCGTCCGGCGCTCCACGGCGGGGGCCGCGCCCGGGGGTCGGTCGTGCTGCATGTGGCGGTCCGCCTCTCGCGCGTCTCGCGCCCTGGGGGATACAGGGGATGGGGGAAATGTACAGTCCTGTATATACAGCTCGCTACCCTGGGGAGGAAGATAAACTTCCGGCCATCGGCCAGGAGAGCTCCTCCGTCCCGCCGTCCCCCGAGCCCCGAGGATCGCCAGGCCATGGTGCCCATCACGGTGGTCGAGTCCGAACTCGCCGCCCAGTTCCAGCAGGTCGGGCCCGCCTCCGCGCCCGCGTACGAACGGGTCAAGACCCTCATCGCGACCGGTGTGCGGTCCGGGCGGTGGACCCACGGCCAGCAGCTCCCGTCGGAGCACCAGCTCGTCAGCGCGCTCGGCCTGTCCCGGATGACGATCAACCGGGCATTGCGCGAGCTGACCCACGAGGGCCTCGTCGTGCGGCGGGCGGGGGTGGGCACGTTCGTCGCCGCGCCCAAGGCCGCCTCGGCCCTGCTGCAGGTCAGGAACATCGCCGACGATGTACGGCGGCACGGCCACCGGCACCGCACCGAGGTCGTCTACGCGCGCGAGGAGCCGTCGGGCGCGGCCGATCCCGAGCTCCGCGCGGCGGCGGGGCCGACCGTGTTCCGCACGCTCATCGTGCACTTCGAGGACGACACCCCCATCCAGCTTGAGGATCGCCTGGTCAACCCGGCCGGCGCGCCCCACTACCTGGAGCGCGACTTCAGCCTGCAGACCCCGCACGCGTACCTGAACGAGGTGGCCCCGCTCACCCGCGGCGAGCACATCGTCGAGGCGGTGCTCGCCGACGCGGCCGAGCGCCGCCTGCTGCGCATCGGCCGCCACGAGCCGTGCCTGCTCGTCCGCCGCCGCACCTGGTCCGGCGACGTGCTGGTGAGCGCGGCCCGCCTGCTCCACCCGGGCTCGCGCCACCGCCTCGAAGGCACCTTCGGCACCGACTGAACGCCCAGTGGCGCCCGGTCAGGTCAGCATGGCCTCGATGAGGTCGGCGGCGCGGGTGGTGCCGCCCTCGGCCAGCGCCTCGGCCCGCAGCCGGGCCGAGCGGCGCGCGACCTCGGGATCGGTGACGAGTTCGTGCAGCGCGGTCCGCAGCGTCTCGGCCGTGGCCTCCTCGGTGTCGATCCGGCGGGCGATCCCCAGCTCCACGAGCCGGTCGGCGTTCGTGAACTGCTCGGCGCCCTGCGGAACGGCGATCATCGCAACGCCCGCCAGCAGCCCCTCGCCGCACCCGCCCATGCCCGCGTGGGTGACGAAGGCGTCGGCCTGCTCCAGGATCGCCCGCTGCGGCACCCAGGGGTGCACCTCGACGTTGGCCGGGATGTCCCCCAGCTCGGCCGGGTCGGTGTGCTTCCCGATCTGCAGCACGACGTGCCAGCCGGGCAGGTCGCCGAAGGCCGCCAGGCACTGGCGGTAGAACTCCGGCCGGCGCGTGTACGCCGAGCCCAGCGAGATCAGCAGCACCCTGCCGGCATCGGCCGGCCGCGTCCAGGTGTCGCCCTCGCCCGACAGGTCGAAGCAGGGGCCGACGAACGTCACCGTGCCGGTGTCGACCTGGTCCGCGTGCGGCTGCATCGCCCGGGAGATCAGGGCCAGGGCCCGCGCGGGCCGGCCGGAGAAGGCGTCGACGTCGAGGGTGGTCGCCCCGCAGCCGGCCAGCCAGTCCGCGAACCTCGCCCGGTAGGCGTCGGCGCCCGGCAGTTGCCACAGCTGCGCCGCCACGTCCTCCTCGTACCCCTTCCAGGCCACGAACGTGGGCGACAACTGCAGCAGCGGCCGGCCCTGCCGCTCGGCGAGGGCGCGGGCGGCGTAGCCGGCGATGTCGTACAGGTAGAGGTCCGCGGGATCGTCGTCGTAGGCGGCGCGCAGCTGCGGCAGGGACTGGACGGCGTTGTCGAGGAACAGGCCCATCGCGGCGATCGGGTCGTCGGGCCAGACGTTGTCCGCGACCGGGAGCGTGGAGGTGCAGGTGACCAGTTCGGCGCCGGCGCCGGTGACCAGCTCTGCCACGGCCGGGTCGTTGGCGTAGGTCACCCGGTGGCCACGGGCCACGAGCTCGCGGATGATCTCCAGGCTGGGCAGGACGTGACTGACGGCGGGAATGCCGACCATCGAGATGTGGGCACGACGACGGGACACACAAATCACTCATTTCAGTACTCAGGGTGAAACGTCCATGCTGCCCCAGCGCGCACGATCACGCGAAGCCGGACGACGGTCATGGGGGGTCCTGCGGCGAGCGCCGGCGCCGGATCAGGAAGACGGCGCACGACACCAGCCCCCAGGCGGCCAGCACCAGGAACGGCAGCACCCGCTGATGACCGCCGAAGTAGACCGCGGTGTGCTGGGCGTTGACCGAGGCCCCCGGCGGCAGCCAGCGCCCGATGACGCCCAGGGGCGAGGGCAGCAGCGGCCACGAAACCGCCCCGCCCGACGACGGGTTGCCGAGCAGCACCATCAGCCCCCACGTGGGTACCATCGCCCAGCGCCCGACGAGGGTGTGGAACATGGCGAACACCATCCCCGAGGCGAACATGGTCAGCGCCAGGATGAACCACGACTCCAGCAGCGGCAGATTCAGCGCGCCGAGCCCCCAGTCCACGACGGCCACGATGGACAGCGCGCCGAGCGCCGCGTACGCCACCGTGAAGCCGATCTGCTGCCACGCCGACAGGCCCGCGGCGTTGACGTTGAGCTGGACGGCCCCGATGAAGCCGATGACGACCGCCGCGAGCGTGATGTAGAACAGCGCCAGCCCGCGCGGGTCGCCCCGCTGCAGCGGGTTGATGTCGCGCACCGTCAGCCGTACGCCGACCCGGGGCGCGACCCGCGGGGCCGCCTCGCTGAGCAGCAGCGCCACCGACGCGCCCGACGCGCTGGACACGTTCAGCGTGACGTCGTCGCCGCGCACCACGATGACGGCGAAGACGCGCTGCTCCTCGACCGCCTGCCAGGCCTGCTCGTACGAGCGCTCGAAGGACAGCGCGAGCGAGGCGTCGAGCGCCCGCTCCAGACCGGCGGCGAACGCCTTGCCGCGCACGGTCTGGTGGCTGACCCCGACCACGGCGACCGGGACGCGGTGCGGGGCCGGGTTGGCCATGGCGTAGGTGTACGAACCGGCGAAGAGCCCCGCGCCGGCGGAGAGGATCAGCACGATCACGGTCGCGGGCAGGAACGGCGACTCCTTGAAGGCTTCCCAGCGGCGGCTGATCCGGTCGTCCATGCGCACACGCTAGGGGCGCGGCCTGCGGGGCCCGACCGGTGACACGCCTCACTGCCGCAGGCTTGGCCCCGTGATGACGGACAGTTGTTTCATTTGATACCGTATCGAGTGAGAGGGTGCTGGTAGGGTGGGTTCATGAGCGCCGACGTACCTTCCGCGGTTCCGCGGCGGGCGACCGACCGCCCGGGGGACGCCTCGCCCTTCGCCCTCGGCCTGCTGCTGCGCCAGGCCCACTGGCGGGCGACCGCGGTGATGACGGAGGCGCTGCGGCCGCTCGGCATCGAGCTGCGGCACTTCGCCGTGCTGATCGTGCTGACCGACCGGGGGCCCACGGTGCAGCGCGACCTGGCGGCGGCCACGGGGTCGGACAAGGCCGGGATCATGCGGGTCGTGGACGACCTGGAGCGCAAGGGGCTGGCCGTGCGCAAGGCCGTGCCGGGGGACCGGCGGGTGCGCGCCGTGGAGATCACGCCGCGCGGCGTCGAGCTGTTCGACGCGGCGCACGTCGCGGCCGAGCCGATGGCCGAGCGCCTGGTCGCCGGCCTCGGGCCGGGAGAGGCCGAGCAGCTGCGGGATCTGCTGACCAGGTTCGCCTATCCCGTGGGCGGGTAGGTAGGCCGGATCCGCCGCCTGTCCCCCCGAAAAAAGTTACATACCGTCACGAAAGTGCGGGGGAGATGGTGATTTCATGGACGTCTACGAGGCCGTCACCAGCCGTCGGGCGGTGCGCGGGTTCACGGGACGGCCTGTTCCGCGAAAGGTGCTGCAGCGGGTGCTGTCCGCCGCGGCCTGGGCGCCGTCCGGGTCGAATCTGCAGCCCTGGCACGTCTACGTGGTGACCGGTGAGCCGCTGGCCGAGATCAAGCGCCGGGCCGGCGCGCGGCTGGCCGCCGGTGAGCCGTGGGACGAGCGCGAGTACGAGATGTATCCGGCCGAGCTGAAATCGCCGTACCAGGAGCGCCGGGCCACCTTCGGCAGAGAGCGCTACAGCGCGCTCGGCGTGACCCGCGAGGACTGGGAGGCGCGCCAGCGGGCCGCCTCAGGCAACTGGGAGTGCTTCGGCGCGTCCACCGCCCTGTTCTGCTACATCGACCGCGGCATGGGCCGGCCGCAGTGGTCCGACCTCGGCATGTACCTGCAGACCGTCATGCTGCTGCTGCGCGCCGAAGGGCTGCACAGCTGCCCGCAGATGGCGTGGTCGGTCTACCGGAGGACCGTCGCGGAGATCGTGCGCCCGCCGGAGGAGCTCATGCTGTTCTGCGGCATGTCGATCGGGTTCGACGACGCCGCCGAGCAGTACATCCGCACGGGCCGGGCGCCGCTCGACGAGACGGTCACGTTCGTCGAAGGCCGATAGGGTCCTCCGATCGCGTGCCCTCCGCGGCCAGGCCGGCGTGGTGGGCGAGCAGGCGGGCCAGGGCGGCCCTGCGCTCGCTCGCGTTCACCGTCGCGGCCGCCTGGGTGGCGTGGGCCCGGACGAGCTGGTGGAAACGGTAGCGGCCGGGCGCGGGCTCCTCGATGAGGTGCGCGTCGAGCAGCTGCTCCAGCAGCCGCTCGGTCCTGACGGGGTGGGTGTTCAGCAGCGCGGCGGCGGCGCCGACGGCGTGGTCGGCGGCCGGATCCAGGCCGAGCAGCCGGTACGCCTGCCGCTGCGGCTCGTCGAGGTTGCGATAGGACAGGTCGAGGGCCGCCGTGACGCTGCGCTGCCCCGCGCGCAGCGGCTGGCGGGGATCGCCGAGGCGGTCGAGCAGGTGGGTGAGGCGCCACGTGGGGTGGGAGCGCATCCGGGCGGCCGTCACGCGGATGGCCAGGGGCAGCCGGCCGCAGTGCTCGACGACGGCGGCCAGGAGGTGCCGCGGCGAGCCCGCCACCCGGGCGGCTCCGGCGGTGCGGGTGAACAGGGTGATCGCGTCGGCGACGGGAAGCGGGTCCAGCGACACGGCGTGGGCGACGTCCAGCCCCGACAGGCGGCGCCGACTGGTGATCAGCACGTGGCAGCCGCCGCCGCCCGGCAGCAGCGGCCGGACCTGAGCCTCGCCGGCGGCGTCGTCCAGGACGATCAGGACGCGCCGCTCGGCCAGCAC
>NZ_BAAAMU010000058.1:0-69025 GCF_039529435.1 Nonomuraea maheshkhaliensis | reverse complement strand
GATGGTACTGCACTCGGGAGGGTGTGGGAGAGTAGGTCACCGCCGGACAATCTTTGGAGGAGAGGGTTCCGACACCTGTTGTGGGTGTCGGGGCCCTCTTCTTGCGTTTCCGGACCCTTTTCCTGGTGTCCGGTCTTCCGAGGCTGTTCTCGGGCTGTTCCGGGGCTTTGGAGGGCGGCGGCGAAGGTGGCGGGTGTTCTCGTCGTCGGTGATGGTCTTCTGCAGCCGTCGCAGTTCCCGCGGGGTGTGGCGGCCGCGCGAACGCGACGAGGTGTTCGGGAGGGGCGAGTCGGCGACGGAATCGCGCGGCCACCGCAGCAGTGCTCCCTAGAACTGCGTGGCCGCCACAGCGGCCACCGCAACGGTCAACGTGGCGGGTCACCGCAGCGGTCACCGAGCCGGCGTCACTGACGGCACCGAGACGCATCTTCTCCCACAGAGACCGTCGCCCCTGCCGGGCCCTGCCCGAAGCAACCCGGAGCTCCCACAAGGGACGCTCTAGCGGCGTGTTGGTATATGTCGTGATAATGATCACGTGGTCGCGGCCGTGGCGAAGGCGATACTGCGGCTGGTCGTCGTGCTCGCCCTGATCCTGCCGCTGGTGCCGGTGAACAGGTCGCAGGAGCCGGCCGGGATCAGCGTCGCCGCCGTGCCCAAGGCCGAGAGCATGCGGGGCGCGGTGCCCGAAGAGGCCGGAACGAGGCGTGACGTGCTGCCGGGGCCCGAGCTGGGGCGAGCCAGGACGGCCGGCGACGGTTTGGCCGGAACGGCCGGAGACGGTCTGGCCAGGATCGGCGTCGGCGCTCGGGGCGGGGTCGGCGCGGATGGTCAGGGCAACATGGCCGTGGCGAGCGTGAGCAGGGAGGCTGTGCCCGGGGTCTCTGCCGAGCGGGTCTCGGCGCGGCTGGATCGCTTCCTGCGAGGGCGGCCGGGGCCGGTCACCGCCATGGTCAAGGACCTGGCGACCGGGCGGGTCTACCGCTACCACGCCGGCGAACGGCTGATCACGGCCAGCACGGCCAAGGTGCAGATCCTCGTGGCGCTGCTGCTGCGTACCCCATGGAAGAAGCTGCCGGCGGAGGTCAGGCGGGACGCGGAGATGATGATCCGCTACAGCGACAACCACGCCGCGGACCGGCTCTGGACGCGGATCGGCGGGGCGGACGGGTTCAACCGGGCGGGGAGGCGGCTCGGGTTGAAGCACACGGTCGGCGTCCCGGGGCAGTGCGTCGATCTCTACTGCTGGGGGATCACCAGGACGTCCGTCGACGACCAGGTCAGGCTCATGGCGGCGCTGGTGTCCGGCAGAAGCCCGCTCAAGGCCGGTGACCGGAAGCAGGTGCGGAGGCTCATGGGCGAGGTCGTCGACGGGCAGAACTGGGGCATCAGCGCCGCCGCCTGCGCCGGGGAGCGGGTGGCGCTGAAGAACGGCTGGCTCAAGCGGGTCTCCACCAAGCGCTGGGCCGTGATCAGCGTGGGGCTGATCACGGACGGCGACGGCCGCGACTACGCGCTCGCCGTACTCACCGAGGGCAGCCCCGAGGTGGCGTACGGCGTGGCGACGGTCGAGGGCGTGGTGGAGCGGATCATGCGTGACTTCCGTGACTGCCGGGCGTGACCAGCCGATAGCCGACACCGCGCACGGTCTGGATGAGCTGGTCGTCCTCGTCGCCCAGGCGCGCGCGCAGGCGTTTGACGTGCACGGCGATGGTGTTCGTCGAGGTGTTGGCGGCGGCGTGCCAGACGTGCCGCATGATCTGCTCGCGGGTGACCGTGCGGTCGGCGTTGCGCATCAGGTACTGGAGCAGCTCGAACTCGCGCAGCGGCAGGTGTACGGCGCGCCCGGCGACGCGTACCTGGTAGGCATGGACGTCCAGTTCGACCCCGCCGACGGCCAGGACCTTGCGTGACTCGGGCGAGGCGGCCTGGATGAACGGCAGCAGTTCGGGCACCCGGTAGGGCCTGGCGACGCAGGCGGCCGCCCCGGCGGCGAGTGCGCGCAGCGCCTGCTCGGCATGCCCTTCGCCGACGCCGAGCAGCACCGGTACGGCGCGCGCCAGCCGTACGGCGCGGACGAACTCGACCGCGTCGATGACCGGCAGCGTGGCCGAGACGAGCACCACGTCCGGGCTGAGGGCTCCCGCCTGCAGCAGCCCCTGTGCGCCGTCGGGCGCTCCTGTGACGGCCACGCCCTCGAGTTCGAGGGCCGTGGCCACGTCCTCCACGACCGAGTCGTCCGGGTCGGCGATGAGCAGCACGGGCTTGGTCCTCGTGTCCCCGTTCATCGTGGATGCCGCCTGCTGTCGGGTCATCAGCCGAAGCGCCCCGTGATGTAGTCCTCCGTGGCCTTCTCCGAGGGGTTGGTGAACATGCGCGAGGTCTCGTCCATCTCGATGACCTTGCCGGGTTTGCCCTGCTCGGCCAGGTTGAAGAACGCGGTCCTGTCGCTGACGCGGGCCGCCTGCTGCATGTTGTGGGTGACGATGACGATGGTGAACTCGTCCTTGAGCTTGGCCATCAGGTCCTCGATGGCCAGGGTGGAGATGGGGTCGAGAGCCGAGCACGGCTCGTCCATCAGCAGGACCTGCGGCTTGACCGCGATGGCGCGGGCGATGCAGAGCCGCTGCTGCTGCCCGCCGGAAAGGCCGGCTCCGGGCTTGTTGAGGCGGTCCTTGACCTCGTTCCAGAGATTGGCGCCTTTGAGCGACTCCTCGACGATGGCGTCCGTCTGCGACTTGCTGACGCGGCCGTTGAGGCGCAGGCCCGCGGCCACGTTCTCGTAGATCGACATCGTGGGGAACGGGTTGGGGCGCTGGAAGACCATGCCGATCATTCGGCGCACGGAGACGGGCTCGACCGTGCCGGCGTAGAGGTCCTCGCCGTCGAGCAGCACCTTGCCGTCCACGCGTGCGCCGGGGATCACCTCGTGCATGCGGTTGAGCGTGCGCAGGAACGTCGACTTGCCGCAGCCGGACGGGCCGATGAACGCGGTGATCGAGCGGGGTTCGATGGTCATGGACACGTCCTCGATCGCCTTGTGCGAGCCGTAGTACGCGTCGAGACCCGAGACCTGGATCTGCTTGGACATTGTGCTGATAACCCCCTATCGGCCCCTGGCGGGCGAGCGCCACCAGGCGATCAGGCGCGCCACCAGGTTGAGCAGCATGACGATCAGGATGAGCGTGAGGGCGCCGGTCCACGCCCGGTCGATCGCGGTGTCGTTGGGGCGGGCCGCCTGGTCGAAGACGAACAGCGGCAGCCCCATCTGCGGCCCGGTGAACGGGTCGTTGTTGATGGAGTTGGTGAAGAACACCGTCATCAGCAGCGGCGCCGTCTCGCCCGCGACGCGGGCCACGGCCAGCATGACGCCGGTGACGATGCCGGTGAACGCGGTCGGCAGCACGACCTTGACGATGGTGCGCCACTTGGGGACGCCCAGCGCGTACGAGGCCTCGCGCAGGTCGACCGGCACCAGCCGGAGCATCTCCTCGGCCGACCTGACCACGGTCGGCATCATCAGGATCGACAGCGCGAGCGCGCCCGCCCAGCCGGAGTAGGAGAAGCCGAGGAACAGGATCCAGAACGCCAGCACGAACAGGCCGGCGACGACGGAGGGGACGCCGGTCATGACGTCCACGAAGAAGCTGATGGCCCGGCTGAGCCGGCCGTTGTTGCCGTATTCGACCAGGTAGATGGCGGTCAGCAGGCCGACGGGCACCGAGATGACGGAGGCGAGCAGGACCTGTTGGAGGGTGCCGATGATGGCGTGGTAGGCGCCGCCGCCGGCGTCCCTGGCGCCGATGCCGTTCATGGAGTGGGTGAGGAACTCCAGGTCGAACCGGGGCAGACCATTGGAGATCACCAGCCAGAGCACCGAGATGAGCGGCACCAGTGCCAGCGCGAATGCCAGATAGACCAGGCCCTGAACGACCCGGTCCTTGATCCGGCGGCTGGTGGAGATGTGTTGGATCGCACTCATGCGCCGGCCCTCGCGTACTCCTTGCGGCGGTTGATGATCAGGCGCGCACCCATGTTGACCAGCAGGGTGATGACGAACAGCACCAGACCTGAGGCGATCAGCGCGCCCCGGCCGATCTGGGTGGCCTCGCCGAAGCCGTTGGCGATGTTCGCGGCGATGCTGTTGGCGTGCGGGGTGAGGATCTGGAAGGTGATGTCGAAGGTGGCGGGGAAGATCAGGGCGACCGCGATGGTCTCGCCCATGGCGCGGCCGAGGCCGAGCATGGCGGCGCTGATGACGCCCGGCCGGCCGAACGGCAGCACGGCCATCCTGATCATTTCCCAGCGGGTGGCGCCGAGGGCGAGCGCCGCCTCCTCATTCATCTTCGGAGCCTGGAGGAACACCTCGCGGGAGATGGCCGCGATGATCGGCAGGATCATGATGGCCAGCACGATCGATCCGGCGATCATGGTCTTGCCGCCGATGGCGCCTTCGCCGGCGAACAGCGGGAACCAGCCGACGTGCTCGTTGAGCCACTGTGATGGCGTCCTGATCAGCGGCACCAGGAACGCGAGCCCCCACAGTCCGTATACGACGCTGGGCACGGCGGCGAGCAGGTCGATCAGGTAGCCGAGCGGCGCGGCCAGCTTGCGCGGCGCGTAGTGCGAGATGAACAGGGCCACGCCCACAGCGATCGGGGTGGCGATGACGAGCGCGAGCGCGGAGCTGAGCACGGTGCCGAAGGCCAGGGCGGCGATGCCGAAGACCTGCTGGCCGTTGGGGTCCCAGGTGAGCTCCGTGAAGAAGTTCGCCTGGTTGGCCCGCAGGGCCGGGATCGCCTCGCTGATGAGGAACACGGCGATGGCCGCCATGATCCCCAGCAGGACGACGCCCGCGGCCGTGGACAGGAAGCGGAACGGGCCTTCACCGTGGCTGCGCCGCGAGGCGGACCGGCTCGTGGCCGGCCCGCCGTCACGGGTGCGTACGTTGGTCGTCATGGGGTCAGGAGATCGCCTCGACGGCGGTCCGGACCTTCGTCAGCAGTGTGCCCGCGAGCGGGGCGTAGCCCAGCTCCTTGAGCGCTGCCTGGCCTTCGTCGCTGGCGGTGTAGGTGAGGAAGCTCTTGACGATCTTCTGCTCCTCCGCGGCGAGGCCCTTCTCGCAAGTGATCTCGTACGTCACCAGGACGATGGGGTAGGCGCCCGCGGTCTTGGTGGCGTAGTCGATCGAGAGGGCGAGGTCGTTGCCGGTGCCCTTGATCTCGGCGGTCTCGACCGTCTTGGCCGCGCTCTCCGGGGTGAGCTCGACGAACTCGCCGGCGCCGTTGGCCACCTTCGCCTTCTGCAGCGAGGAGTTCTCGGCGTAGGAGAGCTCGACGTAGCTGATCGCGCCCTCGGTGTCCTTGACCGAGGAGGCGATGCCGTCGGAGCCCTTGGCGCCCTGGCCCTTGGCCTCGGCCGGCCACGCCTTCGCCGGCTCGTGCGGCCACTCGGCGGTGGCCTTGAGGAACTTGGTGAAGTTGTCGCTGGTGCCCGACTCGTCCGAGCGGTGGAAGGCCTGGATCGGGGTGGAGGGCAGCTTCGCGTCGGGGTTGTCGGCCTTGATGGCGGCGTCGTCCCACTTGGTGATCGTGCTGTTGAAGATGCCGCCGAGCGTCTTGGGCGACAGCTGCAGCCCCTCGACGCCGGGCAGGTTGTAGACGACCGCGACGGGGCCGGTCACCATGGGGATGTTGATCGCCTTGCCGGTCTTGCACCGGGCGTCGGCCTGCGCGGGCTCGTCTTCCTTCAGCGCCGAGTCGGAGCCGGCGAAGGCGACCGTGCCCTGAATGAACGCCTGCACGCCCGCGCCCGAGCCGCTGGGCTGGTAGTTGAGGGTGACACCGGGGTTGGCGGCCGTGAAGTTCTTCGTCCACTCGGTGATCGCGTTGGCCTGGGCCGAGGAGCCCGCGGCGTTGATCGAGCCGCTGAGAGCGTTGTCGTTGCCCGCGGCGGCGGGCGCGCTGGCGGAGCTGGTGCCCGCGGCTCCCGCGTTGTTGTCTGTGCCGCACGCAGCGAGCGAGAGCGCGCCGACGACGGCGACGGCGGCGAGCCGGCCTGCATACTTCACGGTTGGGTCCTCCCACTTGGTCCTTAGTCGCCTCGAAAGTTATGCAGCGAAGGTGACTCAGACCCCCCAACCAGGGTGAACGTTCGGTGAACGCACCAGGTCACCCTCATGATGGGAGCCATGACTTATCGCGTATGCGTGGTGTGCATGGGGAACATCTGCCGTTCGCCGATGGCTGAGGCGGTGCTCCGTCAGGCGCTCGAAACCCGCGGCCTGGGCGGGCTTGTGACCGTCGAGAGCGCGGGGACCGGCGGGTGGCACGTGGGCGATCCCATGGACGAGCGCGCTCTGGAGATCCTCACCAGGAACGGCTACGACGGCTCCGCGCATCGGGCCCGGCAGTTCACCAAGGACTGGTTCGACCGTTATGACCTGGTCCTCGCGATGGACCGGGACAATCTGTCCAATCTGCGCAGGCTGGCTCCGGCCGGGGTGGAGGTGCGTTTGTACCGCTCGTTCGATCCGGAGGCGGAGGAGGGGGCCGAGGTGCCGGATCCGTACTACGGGGGGAGCGAGGGGTTCGAGGAGGTGCTTTCGCTGGTGCGGGACGCCTCGGAGGGGGTGGCCGAGCACATCGCGGAGGAGCTCGGCTGATGAGGATCACTGATGATCTCGGGGCGTCGCACGGGTGGCGGCTGCGGCGGGGCGTGCTGGACGACGGGCGCGAGGTGTTCGCCAAGAGTGGGAACGCCTCCGAGGTCTTCGCCTCGGAGGCCGCCGGGCTGCGCTGGCTGGGCGAGGCCGTCGCCGTGCCCGAGGTGATCGAGGTGGGTCCCGACCGGCTCGTGCTGTCCTGGGTAGGCCAGGAGCCGCCGTCCGCCGGGGCCGCCGAGCGGTTCGGCCGGGCGCTGGCGCGGTTGCACCGTGCGGGGGCGGAGGGCTTCGGAGCGCCGTGGCCGGGGTTCATCGCCGAGTTGCCGATGGACAATTCACCCGCTCCCGACTGGCCGTCCTTCTACGGGGAGCGGCGGGTGCTGCCGTTCCTGCGCGTGGCGCGGCTGCCCGCGGCGGACGTCGCGCTGGTCGAGCGGGTCGTCGAGCGTCTGCCCGAGGTGTCAGGGCCGGCGGAGGCGCCCGCCCGGATCCACGGTGACCTGTGGAGCGAGAACGTGCTGTGGTCGGGCGGGGGCGCGGTGCTGATCGATCCCGCGGCGCACGGTGGGCACCGGGAGAGCGATCTGGCGATGCTCGACCTGTTCGGGCTGCCGTACCTGGATCGGGCGCTCGGGGCCTACCGCGAGGAGTTTCCGCCGACGGAGGGGTGGCGGGAGCGGGTGCCGCTGCATCAGCTGCATCCGCTGCTCGTGCACGTGGTGTTGTACGGGGGCGGGTATCGGGAGAGCCTGATGCGGGCGGTGCGGCGGGTGCTTTCGCTGTGAGCGGTCAGGGGCGTCTTCTGTTGCGGTACGCGCGCTGGCGGCAGGCTCGCGAGCAGTAGACGCGGGGGCGGCCCGAGGGAGCGGGCTCCAGCGGGGTGCCGCATTCCTGGCAACTGTCGTCACGGGTTTCGTCACGCTTGTTCATAAGGGCTTCGATGCCGTCCAGGACGCGGGCCAGGCCGAACTCGAAGGAGTCCTCCGGGTGGTCCCAGCCGCCGCTCTCCCACAGGTGGGTGAGGGTGGGGTAGCGGTCGAGGCGTTCGTACAGGGACTCGCGGGCGCCCCACCACTCCTGCTCGGACACGCCGCTGCGGCGCTCCTCGCGCTGGGTCTCGACCAGGACCAGGGCCTCGGCGTCCACGAAGCGGCCGACCAGCGCGATGGCCGCGATCACCTCGGACGGCCTGAGCGACGTGCCGGCCAGTGCGGCGAGCATGCGGTCGTAATGCGCGACGCCGTTGGGGCCCGGCACGTGGCGGGTGCCGCGTACCTCGGCCATCCAGGGATGCCGCCGGCGCAGCTCCCACGCCTGCCTGGCGACCGCCTCCAGCCGGGTGCGCCAGCCGGCCTCCCCCTCCTGGGGCCGTGGATGCTCGCCCATCACCTCGTCGAGCATCAGCTCGATGAGCTGCTCACGGCCGGGGACGTGGCGGTAGAGCGACATGGTCGTGAAACCGAGCCGGTCGGCGACCTTGCGCATCGACAGGCCCTCCAGCCCCTCGGCGTCGGCCAGCTCGACCGCGGCGCGCACGATCCGGCCCGTGGTCAGCCCGCGCCGGGGCTCGTGCTCCTTCTCCCGCCACAGCAGCTCGACGCCGTCGTCCGGATCCCGTGTCATTGGCACCGTCTCAGTTTATGGTGTACTACTTCGTGTACGGCATAAACATCGAAAGGCGGCTGTCTTGTTCCCATTCCACGTCGCTCCGGCGGGCGACGACTCCTGGCCCGGCTCCGCCGAGCGTCCGTTCGCCACCCTCGAACGCGCCAGGTCCGCGGCCAGACAGGTGAGCGGGGAGGTCGTGGTGCTCCTCAGAGGCGGGACCCACGTGCTCGCACGGCCCTTCGAGCTCACAGAAGCCGATTCGGGGACCGTCTACCGCGCGTACGGGTACGGCACACCCGAGCGGGAGGAGGCCGTCGTCAGCGGCGGCCGGGTCATCACCGGCTGGAAGGAGGCCGATGGCGTCTGGCGGGCGGAGGTCGGCGACCTCGACACCCGCCAGCTCTACGTGGACGGCCGCAGGGCCCCGCGGGCCTCCGTACCCGGACTGCCGGGGGAGGCGGTCGCGACCGCGACCGGCTACGTCACCGACAGCGCGGAGCCGCGCGCCTGGCGGGGGGCCGAGTTCGTCTACCGGGGCGTCTATCCCTGGACGGAGGCGCGCCTGAGCATGGCGGAGGCGTCGGCCGACGGGGGCTCGACGGTGATCACCATGGCCCAGCCCGGGTTCGGCCTGGCGGGCGAGCTGTACAACTCCACCTGGGAGGGCGTCACCAACGCCGGGCCCGGCCTGCCCACGCGGATCGAGAACGACCCCGCCTTCCTGCGCGAGCCGGGCACCTTCGTGCTCGACCGGTCGCGGCCGGGCGCGCACGTGCTGCTGTACCTGCCCCTTCCCGGTGAGGATCCGGCGCGTACGCGGGTGGTGGCGCCGGTCCTGGAGACGCTGATGAGCGTTTCGGGGGCGCGCGGGGTGGCGTTCGAGGGGCTGGTGTTCGCCGACGCGACGTGGTTGCGGCCCGGCCGGCCCGAGGGCTTCCCGCACTACCACGGCAGCGGTTACTACGAGGGCGGCGGCGTCGAGGTCGCGCACCTAGGAGAGGGAGCTTCCGTTACGTATCCCTCGTCTTCCGTCACGATTCCGGCCTGTGTGACGTTCGAGGACACCGACGCCGCGCGGATCGAGGGCTGCCGGTTCACCCGGCTCGGGGCTTCTGGGCTGGGGGTCACGGGAGGTGACGGGCTCGTGGTGCGCGGCTGTTCGTTCGACACGCTGTCCGCGGGAGGCGTCGTGGTGAGCGGCAGTCACGGGACCGAGATCGTGGACAACCTGGTGCGGGAGGTGGGGCTGGAGTTCAGCGGGTCGCCGGGGATCGCCGTCACCGGGACCCGCGGCTGCGTCGTCGCGCACAACGAGGTCACGAAGGTGCCTCACTGCGGGATCGTGGCCGGGCCGGGGGAGGGGACGCGGATCCTGCACAACCTGACCGTGAGCACCCTGGAGGTGCTGGCCGACGGCGGGGGCGTCTACCTGTCCGGGCCCCAGGGGGATTCGGCGGCCGGCGGGGCCGTGGTGCGGGGGAACGTCATCGAGGACGTGCGGACGCCGTACAACTTCGGGCTTTATGCCGATTACGGGGCCAGTTGGGTGACGCTGGAGGAGAACGTCGTCGTCCGGGCCGACAACACGGCCGTGCTGCACGTGGCGCCGCCGCTGGAGAACGTGGTCTTCCGGGGGAACGTCTGGGACGCCGATCCGATCGGGCACGAGAACCCGCCGGAGGGGGTGACGTACGAGGGGAATGTGACGGTCAAGGACGAACACGAGCTGAACGCCGCCACGGTGGCGATCCGGTCGCGAGCCGGCCGCCGCTCGGCGGCGGAGGGGTCACCGCCGATCGAGGGCTGAGCGCGTGCTGCGTTCACGCCAGGGCGGCTGAGACCGCCTCACGTTTGCCACGGCGGGTCGGCGGCTGATCGCCTCTCGCGTTCTGCCGCTCGGTGGCAGGCCGGTCGCGGGCTCCCGCCTCGCGCGTGACTAGCCTTTGACGACGGTGCCGTTGAGGCGGTCGATGACGTCGGTGTGCAGGACGCCGTTCGTGCAGACGAGGCTGCCGCCCTCCAGGCCCTTCACGCCGGCGACGTCGGTCCAGACGCCGCCGGCCTCCTCGACGATGACCGTGAGTGCCGCCATGTCCCAGGGGGAGAGCTCGGGCTCGGCCGACAGGTCCACCGAGCCCTCCGCGACCATCATGTGCGACCAGAAGTCGCCGTAGGCCCGCGTGCGCCAGCATGAGCGGCTCAGGTCGAGGAAGTTGTCCAGCTTGCCGGTCTTCTCCCAGCCGCCGAAGCTTGAGTACGAGAACGAGGCGTCCTCAAGCGTCGACACCGACGACACTCGCATGCGGGTGGCCTTGGTCAGGCTCTTGCCGGTCCACGCGCCGTCCTCGGCCGCCGCCCACCAACGCCGGCCGAGGGCGGGGGCCGACACCAGGCCGACGACGACCTTGCCGTACTCCATGAGCGCGATCAGCGTCGCCCAGACGGGCACGCCGCGCACGTAGTTCTTGGTCCCGTCGATGGGGTCGATGATCCAGGACCTGGCGCCCCATCCGGTCTTGCCGAACTCCTCGCCCACGACCGCGTCGCGCGGCCGGGCGCGGCGCAGCGTGCCCCGGATGGCCTCCTCCACCGCGCGGTCGGCGTCGCTGACCGGCGTCAGGTCGGGCTTGGTCTCGACCTTGAGGTCGACCGCCTTGAACCGTCGCATGGTCAGGTCATCGGCGGCGTCCGCCATGACGTGAGCGAGTCGAAGATCATCCGAGTAACCCTGCACGATCGCCCACGCTACCGTGTCGGATATACGGAGCATCAGTCGCAGACGCTCCTTTTCTGGTAACTCTCGTTTCAGTTACTGGCCAGTAGCATGTCCAGCATGTCGCTAGATATCGGTGATCTCCTGCTACAAACGGTCCCCTTTGCCCGCACTTTGGGGCTTGTTTTCGATTCGGTGGAAGAAGGTGTGGCGATTTGCCGCGTTCCTGACCATGAGGACCTGCGCAACCACGTGGGCGGGCCGCATGCGGGGGTGCTCTTCACCCTCGCCGAGTCCGCGTCTGGGGCCGCTGTGCTGTCCCTGTTCGGCGACCAGCTGAGCCGGGCCACACCACTGCCCACCACGGCCACCATCGCGTACCGGAAGGTGGCCAAGGGCGAGATCCGGGCCGAGGCCCGGCTGCTCGCGGGGAGGGGGGAGGTCGTGGGGCGGCTGGACGCGGGGGAGCGGCCGGAGTTCGACGTGGCGGTGTCGCTGACGAACGAGGACGGGGTGGCGGTCGCGGATCTGACGGTGACGTGGACCCTACGCCCGAACCGGTCAGTGGTGGCGTGATCTGGTCGGCTTGTGTTGAGTGTCTGGCGGGGCGGTCCCGGCCGTCTTTCGTGGTCTGCGGGTGTTGTGGTCGGGTCGCCTGGCGCGGTCTGCGGGCGGGGTGACTCGCTTGCCCAGGGTGGTCTGCGGGCGGTGCTACCCGATCGTCTTGCGTGGTCTGCGGGAGACGTGCCCCAACTGCTGGACGCGTTTGTTCGTGGCGTACCCGATCGCTCGACATGTCCGCCGACCACGGGTTTCCGGCCGCAGCGCAGTCGACCCGATCGCCGGGCACTCGGCCGCAGGTCCTTCGATCGAGAGGCCGCCCACCGCCGGACCGTCGACCGCCGGGTCCCCGATCGCGGGGCGGAGGCGGCGATGACGGGGGACTCCGTGGGACGGAGTGAACGGTCGGCGGGACGGCATGAAGGGGTTACGGGACATCGACGACGACCTCGTGGACGACCCCGTGTCGTTCTCGACCCCGTGTCGTGCTGGCACTGATCGGGGCCGTGCGGGGTGCAGGAGATCTCGTGGGAAGATCAGGAGATCTCGTCCGGTACGGGCTCGCGGCGCGTCGTGGGTGAGTCGTCCGGGGTGCCGTCGCGGCTGGACAGGAGGCGGCGCAGGGACCTCAGGCGGGCGGGGTCGGCTTTGCCCTCCGCCACCAGTGTGTCCAGCGCGCACCCCTCGCCGAGGTGTGTACAGCCCTTCGGGCAGTCGACCGTGCCTTCGATCAGGTCGGGGAAGGCCGCCAGCACGGTCTCCACCGAGACGTGGGCCAGGCCGAAGCTGCGCACGCCGGGGGTGTCGATGATCCACCCGCCCTCCGGCAGTTCCAGGGCCACGGCCGAGGTGGAGGTGTGGCGCCCGCGGCCGGTGACCGCGTTGACCTGGGAGACGGCCCGGTTGGCGTCAGGGACCAGTGCGTTGACCAGGGTCGACTTGCCGACACCCGAATGGCCGACCAGAACGCTGATGCGCCCGGTCAGGTGGTCGCGCAACTCGTCGAGCGAGCCGCCCTTGTGCACCACCACGTGCGCCACGCCCAGCGGTTCGTACTGTGCCACCAGTTCGTCGGGCGGAGCGAGGTCGGACTTGGTGAGGCAGAGCAGGGCGTCGATCTCGGCGTCGAACGCGGCCACCAGGATCCTGTCGATCATCCGGGGCCTGGGCGGCGGGTCGGCCAACGCGGTCACGATGACGAGTTGGTCGGCGTTGGCCACGACCGGGCGCTCGATGCCGTCGGTGTCCTCGGTGTCGTCGGCCGAGCGGCGCAGCATGGACGTGCGCGGCTCCACCCTGACCACCCTGGCGAGGGTGTCGGGGCGGCCCGACACGTCTCCCACGAGTGCCACCCGGTCACCCACGACAATGCCCTTACGGCCCAGCTCGCGCGCCTTCATGGCGACCACGAGCCGGCGCTGGGGCGGCTTGCGCTTCTGGGCCGAGCCCTTCGGGCGTTCCGGCTCGATCAGCGTGGTGTAGCGGCCGCGGTCGACGGCCACCACGAACCCCTCAACGGCATCCTCGTGCGCAGGACGAATCCGGGTCCGGGGCCTGGAGCCCTTGCCCGGCCTGACCCGTACGTCGTCCTCGTCGTATTCCCGCTTGCTCAGCGGTCTGCTCCCATGCGCTCGCTTCCTCTCATTGCGGTGCCCGGCTCAGTGCTCATCGGCTCAGTGCTCATCGGCTCAGTGCCCATCGGCTCTGTGCCGGCCTGCTCAGTGGTGGCCGGTTGTTCGGTTCTGATCGGTTCTGTGGCGGTCGGTTCCGTGTTGACCGGCTTCATGGCGGCTGATTGGCCTGATGGCGTCGGTGGGTAGGGCCGGTGCTGAGCTTGCGCCTGACCGGTGAGTGTGGTGTCCCGTCCGGTGCGATCGGTGAGTGCGCTGGGCTGACCTGGGGCCCGCGAACGGACCTGCTCAGGTGTGCGGCCGGTGCGCGTGACGTGCTCTGCTGTGCGCTTGATGAGCGTGATGCCCTGGCTGGTGTGGCCGGGGAACGTGGCGTGCTCTGCTGCGCTCTCGGTGAGAGCGGTGTCAGACCCGGCGTGAGTGGTGGCGGTGTCAGGCCCAGTGCGAGTGGTGAACGTGATGTGCCGGCCTGGGCGACGGGTCGGCGGGGCGACGTGCCGGCCCATGTGACTGGTTGTCGTGACGACGTGCCGGCCCGTATGACCGGTTGGCGCGACCACGTGCCAGCCTGGGTGGCTGGTTGGCGTGGCGATGTGCCGGCCGGTGTGGTCGGTGGGTGTGGTGTGGCGGTAGGTGGAGCTGGTGTGGCGATCGGTGGGGCTGGTGGTGCTGAGGCGGATGCCAGCCGGGGCTGGGCGGGTGGCGGTGTCGTGCTGGTGCGTCTGTTCATCGTCATGCGGGCAGCGCCGTTTCACGCGCCGCCGCCCTCTTCCGCTGTGCCCGGCGTGTCCAAGGTAAAACCAGCGCTCGCGGGCCGGCGAGTGTCGGCCCTGGTCGGGCGTGGGTGAGCGGTGCTCATCGGGCGTCCAGCATCGCCGTCCACATCTGGACGAACTCCGGCAGGGTCTTGGCGGTCGTCACGATGTTCTCCACCTCGACGCCGGGGACGGCCAGGCCGATCACCGCGCCGGCCGTGGCCATGCGGTGGTCGGCGTAGCTGTGGAAGGTGCCGCCGTGCAGCGGGCGGGGGCGGATGATCAGGCCGTCCTCGGTCTCCTCCGCGTCACCGCCGAGGCGGTTGATCTCGGTGGCGAGTGCGGCCAGCCGGTCGGTCTCGTGGCCGCGCAGGTGGCTGACGCCCCGGATGCGGCTGGGCGTGGTCGCCAGTGCGGCGAGGGCGGCGATCGTCGGGGTCAGCTCGCCCACCTCGTGCAGGTCGGTGTCGATGCCGGTGATCACGCCTGTCCCTCTGACCACCAGGTCGGTGACGCCGGAGCCGGTGGCCGCCGGTGCACCCGTCCTGGACGAAGCCGCATCCGTAGCGGAGGGGTCGGTGGAGCGAGAGGTCGAGGAGCCGGTGGAGCGGGTGACCTCGGCGCCCATCTGGGTGAGCAGGTCGCGGAGGGCGTCGCCCGCCTGCGTGGTGGTGAGGGGCCAACCGGGGATCGTCACCGTGCCGCCCGTCACCAGGGCCGCCGCCAGGAACGGGGCCGAGTTGGACAGGTCGGGCTCCACCGTCATGTCTCTGGCCGCGATCGGGCCGGGCGCCACCCGCCACACGTCGGGCTCGCTGTCGTCGACCGCCACGCCGACCGCCCTGAGCATCTCGACGGTCATCTCGATGTGGGGCTGCGAGGGGACCGGCGGGCCCACGTGGCGGATCTCGACGCCCTTCTCGAACCGGGCAGCCGTCAGCAGCAGGCCCGAGACGAACTGCGACGAGCCGGACGCGTCGAGCACGACCTCGCCGCCCGTCAGCGGGCCGCTGATCGTGAACGGCAGCGCGTCGTTGTCGATGCGTGCGCCGAGCGCGCGCAGGGCGTCGAGGATGGGGCCCATCGGGCGCTTGCGGGCATGCGGGTCGCCGTCGAACGAGACGGGGCCGTCGGCGAGCGCGGCCATCGGCGGCACGAAGCGCATGACCGTGCCCGCGAGGCCGACGTCGATGTGGGCGCCGCCGCGGATGGGGCCCGGGGTCACCTGCCAGTCGGCCCCCGCCGCGCTCTCCCCGGTCGGGATCAGGGTCGTGCCCAACGAGCGCAGGGCCGACGCCATGAGGTCCGCGTCGCGGCTGCGCAGCGCCTGGCGCACGATGCCCGGGCCGTCGGCGAGGGCCGCGAGGAGGAGCGCGCGGTTGGTCACCGACTTGGAGCCGGGCAGCGGGACGGTGGCGGTGACCGGAGCGGTCGCCACCGGTGCGGGCCAGTGCGGAGCGGGCATGGTCAAAGAGTACTGGCCGTGGCGGGGCGGGGGTCACAGCCTGTGGATAACGACTGTCGCACTGTTGCGGCCTGTGGATGGCCGTCCCTCGGCATGTCGGATGGACGTCGCCCCGTGGTTCACGCGGACCTGCCAGGTGGGTCACGTGGACGTCGCCTGCCGTGTCGGGTGGACGGCCCCTCTATATCGGGTGGACCTGGCCGTGGCGTGTCGGGTGGACCTGGTTCTGGGGCGTCGGGTGGACCTCGTCCGGGCGTGTCGGGTGCGCGTGCCCAAACACGCGATCGAAACCCGGACGTGGCAGTGTGGGGACATGTGCGGTAGATACGCGTCGGCGCGTAAGAAGCACGAGCTGCTTGAGGAGTTCGAGGTCGAGCAGGACGCCGAGCCCGACAAGGAGCTCGGCGCCGACTACAACGTCGCCCCGACCAAGAACGTCTACGCCGTCCTGAGCCGGGTGCCCAAGGAGGCCGAGCGGGCGGTGCGGCAGCTCAGGGTGGTGAAGTGGGGCCTGGTGCCGGCCTGGGCCAAGGACCCGTCGATCGGCTCGCGGCTGATCAACGCCAGGGCCGAGACGCTGGCGGAGAAGCCGTCGTTCCGGCAGGCGTTCGCCAAGCGCAGATGCCTGCTGCCGGCGGACGGTTACTTCGAGTGGATGCCCGTCGAGGGAGAAAAGAAGAAGAAGCAGCCGTACTTCATCCATCCCGCCGACGGCGGGGTGCTGGCGATGGCGGGCCTGTACGAGTTCTGGAAGGACCCCTCGCGCGAGGACGACGACCCGCTCAAGTGGCTCGTCACCTGCACCGTCATCACCACGGACGCGGAGGACCAGCTCGGCCGCATCCACGACAGGATGCCCATGATGATCGAGCGCGAGCGCTGGTCCGAGTGGCTCGACCCCAAGCTCACCGACACCTCCCGGGCCGCCGGGCTGCTGGTGCCGGCCGAGTCGGGGCGGCTCACCGCGTACGCGGTCTCCACGGATGTGAACAGCGTCCGGAACAATGGCCCCGACCTCATCAAACCGCTACCCGAGGAGGAGGAAACCGCGCTTTTCTAAAGGTGTAAGAGGCGCGTTAAGTGGGCATCCGGTGAGGAAAGCGATGCATCCGTTTACTCGGAGTCACCGCCAAAATGCCCCCTAATTGCACCGGGCGGGACATCCGGGGAGTCCTAGCCGCGGGTTGCCCTTAATTCACCCGGAGGTGCGGATTCGTGGACGTCACGACCGCTCGTGAGCGGCTGGAAGACATGCTCGTGGAGCTGGACCGCTCGATTGGGGTCCTGCGGGGCGACCCCGTCGCCGTACGCGAATACTCCGCGGCGGACGCCGGCTCGGACCTGACCGACAACGACCGCGCACAGGCCATGCTGACCGTGGCCACCGCACAGCGGCAGGCGGTCGTCGAGGCCATCAAGCGCGTCGAGGAGGGGGTGTACGGCAGATGCGTCGACTGCGCCAGGCAGGTGCCGGAGGGGCGCCTGGAGGCCCGCCCTGAGGCCGCGCGCTGCGTGCAGTGCCAGGGCAAGCGGGAACGCCGCCGCTGACGGCCTGGCGGGCTGATGGGTGAGGGCAAGGGCCGCCGCCGCTGACCACAGGGGTCGTCGCCGAGCGCATGCGAACCGCCCCCGCACGAAGCGCGAGCCGCCGGACACGAAGAACGGCGGCACAGCGTTCGTCGTGGGAGGTCAGGTCTTGCGGGCGCTGGCGACCAGGTGGATGCCGACCGTGTCGTCGTCGTCGGGATGGGCGTCGAGCTCCGTGCGCACCAGGTAGTTGAGCGCGCGCGAGTCCGACCCGAGCACGTGGTCAACCGTCGACGGCGACAGCACCGTGCGCGGCCGCATCCACTCCACTTCGAGCCCGGCCCCCACCAGCAGCTCACGCAGCTGCCCGCTGCTGAAGCAGCGCGTGATGCTGCCGTCGGGCCAGGGCACGAGCATGACCTCGCCGGTCTGGCGCAGGTGCTGCCACTGCCCCTGCTCGGCCAGGATCGCCATGCCCAGCACCAGCGAGTCGACGCACACGAGCGCCCGCCCGCCTGGACGCAGCACGCGGGCCACGTCGCTCATCGCCGACTCGGCCATCAGCTCGATCGACATCACCCGCTCCTCCGCGAGCACCGCGTCCACGCTCGCGTCGGGCAGGAAGGACAGGTCGTCGGCGCGTACGTGGCGGACCCGGTCGGCGTCGCGCAGGCGGGAGCCGTCGAGGGTCCTGCGGAAGTCGATCACCTCGATCACCCGGTGCCCGGCCCTGGCGGCCTGGCCGGACCAGCGCCCGCGGCCGCCGGAGAGGTCGAGGATCACGGAGGGGTCGGCGGGAAGCCATCGGTTGAGTTGTTCGGCGGCTACGGCACGGTAGAAGGTCCAGTACGGCCCGAGCGTCCCTGAGCCGTTCAGTTCCTCGGCCGGAATGGGCAGCACACGCGACTCCTGGGTTCCGGAAAAAGGGCTACCAGCCGGTACGTATGACGTTCCCCGCACCGGGTCCTTCGTACCTTCTATCTTGCGGGAACAGACAAGGGCGCGGGCGTGTTGCGACGAGCATGCTCACATTGGTCGAACCCCGGCCCGCTGACCGACTGGTCGCGGGCCAGCGGGTATCCTCCCCTGAGTACGGTGTTCCGCCACAGCCGGCCACCGGTGATCTTAGGGGGGTGGGTCCGGTGCCCGCGACAGGCGCGGAGACGCTGGAGCAGCGAAGCGAGCGATTCGAGCGCGACGTCATGCCGTATCTCGAGCAGCTCTACTCCGCCGCGCTCCGGATGACCCGAAATCCCGCGGACGCGGAGGACCTGCTGCAGGAGACCTTCGCGAAGGCGTTCGCTTCTTTCCACCAGTTCCAGCAGGGCACGAATCTCAAGGCGTGGCTCTACCGGATCCTGACCAACACCTTCATCAACAGCTACCGCAAGAAGCAGCGGGAGCCGAAGCAGTCGGGCACGGAGGAGATCGAGGACTGGCAGCTCGCCAGGGCCGAGTCGCACACGTCGAGCGGCCTGAAGTCGGCCGAGGTGGAGGCGCTCGAACACCTCCCCGACGGCGACATCAAGCAGGCTCTGGCGGCTCTGCCCGAGGAGTTCAGGATCGCGGTCTACCTGGCCGACGTCGAAGGCTTCCCCTACAAGGAGATCGCCGACATCATGGGCACCCCCATCGGGACCGTGATGTCGAGGTTGCACAGGGGACGCAGGCAGCTGCGGGGCCTCCTTGAGGATTACGCTCGCGAGCGTGGCCTGGTCCCGGCGGAGGGATCGAAATGAGCTGTGGCAACGCGCACGACACCGACTGTCGTGAGGTGCTCGACAAGGTCTACGCCTATCTCGACGGCGAGCTGACCGAGGGTGACGTGGCCGACATCCGGGTTCATCTCGACGAGTGCAGCCCGTGCCTGAAGGAATACGACCTGGACAAGGCGGTCAAGGCGCTGGTGGCCAAACACTGCGGCTGCGACCCCGTTCCCTCGGACCTGCGCTCCAAGGTGCTGGCCCGCATCGAGCAGGTGCGTTCGGAGCTGGCCGACTAAGATTCACCCCATGCGCGTGTTGGTCACCGGGGGTGCCGGGTTCATCGGGTCGAATCTCGTCGATCGTCTGCTCGCGGACGAGCACGAGGTGCACGTGGTCGACGACCTGTCCACCGGCAAGAGGGAAAACCTGGCCGGCGCGGCGGCGCACGACCGCTTCACCCTGCACGAGATGGACATCCGCGATCCCGCGCTGGTCGCGCTGACGACCGAGCTGCAGCCTGAGGTGGTCTGTCACCTGGCCGCGCAGATCAGCGTGCGCAAGAGCGTGGCCGATCCGGTGCACGACGCCAGGCTCAACGTCGAGGGCATCGCGGCGGTGCTGACCGCGGCCCACGAGGGGCGCACGCGCAAGGTGGTGTTCGCCTCGTCCGTGGCCGTCTACGGGCGCCCCGCCACCATCCCGGTGCCGGCCGACGCCGCGACCGACCCGCGTTCGCCGTACGCGGCCTCGAAGCTCAGCGGCGAGATCTACCTGGCCACGTTCCGCGCTCTCTACGGCCTCGAATACACCACGCTGGTGCTGTCCAACGTCTACGGCCCGCGGCAGTCGCCCGACGGCGAGGCGGGCGTGGTGGCGATCTTCACCGACGCGCTGCTCAACGGCACGCCCACGGTCCTCTACGGCGACGGCACCCAGACCCGCGACTACGTCTTCATCGACGACGTGGTCGACGGCTTCGTCAGGGCGTGCGGCGCGGAGGGCAACGGGCGCAGGTTCAACCTCGGCACCGGCATCCAGACCACCGACCGCCGCCTGCACTCCCTCATCGCCGACGCGGCAGGCGCCCAGGACAAGCCGGGTTTCGCGCCGCCGCGTCCCGGCGATCTGCCGGCGATGGCGGTCGATCCGGTGCCGGCCCACGACGGGCTGCGCTGGCAGCCGCGCACCGACCTGCCGACCGGGGTGAAGAAAACAGTCGAATGGGCCGCGAATCGTCGCGTGAAGTAGTGGCATGATTACGCTTTGCTTGCGATTTCCGACTCCGCCCTTGCGCCCACGCCGACTTCTGTAGCGTGAACCCCACAAGTCGACGTGGAGGCGTGGGGATGATGAAGGTTATGGTCGCCCGGCTGCTCACGACCATCGTGCTGATCACCCCGGTGATCATGGTGGTCGGCGGGGCGGTGCCTCCTGGGGTGTCCTGGACCTGAACACCGTGGGGGGCCGCAATGCGTGAACTGCCGTGGCCCGCAAGGGTCTATCTGGTCGCCGTGATCGGTGCGGCGGCCGCTCTCATCGGACGCAGCGTGCTCGTCTCCGGCACGCCCGTGGCCGTGGAGGATCTCGACATCCTCCTGGTGCTCGCCCTGCTGTTCCTGGTGTGCGAGTCGATGCCGACGCTGCTCAACGTGGAGCAGTTCGCGGTGTCGGTCAGCTTCTCGGCCTCGCTGGCGGCCGTGGTGCTGATCGGGCCGGAAGGCGCCGCGCTGGTCGGCTTCACCGCGCTCTTCAGCGTCCGGCCGGGGCTGCCGCTGGTCAAGCGGCTGTTCAACGGGGCCCAGTTCGCCATCTGCGGCTACGCCGCCGGGCGGGTCTACGAGGCGCTGGACGGCCGGGTGGGGGTGCCGGAGGTCAACGCGTTCGACGACCTCATCGGCCCGTACGCCGCGGCGACCGCCGTCTTCGTGCCTCTCAACATCGCGCTCACGCTCACCATGATCGGGCTGGCCACCCACGTGCGGGCCACCGAGATGCCGGTGCGGGGCATGGCCCAGTTCCTGCTGTCCTATCTCGGCTACGGGACGTTCGGGCTGCTCGTGGCCGGGCTGTGGGCCACCGTGGCGTCGATCTCGGCGGTGCTGGTGCTGCTGCCGCTGTTCGTGGCGCGGTGGGCGTTCGGCCAATATCACGCCCAGCAGCGCTCCTACGACGCCACGATCGCGGCGCTCTGCCAGGCCGTGGAGACGAAGGACTACTACACCAGGGGTCACTGCACGCGCGTCTCGCACGCCTCCTCCATGATCGCTCAGGAGATCGGCATGGGGCTCGAACGGGTGCGCGCCATCCGTTACGCGGGCATGCTGCACGACGTCGGCAAGCTCGGCGTGCCCACCAAGGTGTTGCAGAAGGACGGGCCGCTGACCGAGGAGGAGTTCGCCGCGATCCAGCTCCATCCGATGCGCGGGCTGGAGATCGTGCGCGGCATCGGCTTCCTCGACGAGGCCTACGCCGGGATCATGCACCACCACGAGCGCCACGACGGCACCGGCTACCCGATGGGGCTGGCCGGTGACGAGATCCCCGAGTTCGCCAAGGTGATCGCGGTGGCCGACGCGTTCGACTCGATGACCTCCGACCGCTCCTACCGGGGCGCGCGGCCGGTGCCCGTGGCCGTGGACGAGCTGCGCAAGAGCGCGGGCACCCACTTCGACCCGGTGATGGTGGCGGCCTTCATCAGGGCGCTCGAACGCGAGCCGTGGCAGCCGCCGCGCCGGGTCGACCCGCCGCCGCCCGAGGCCGCCGAGACGCCGATCAAGGACCACGACGACCCGACCATGCCCATCCAGGTCGTGACCGGGCCATGATCACCACAGAGCGTGTCAGGCGTGCCGAACGGTCCAGGCGCACGGTCCTGCGCCGGCTCGACTCCGGGCAGTTGCTGCTCATCTGCGCGGCGGGCATCGTCGCGCTGGCCGGCGTCATCTACACCGCGGCCGTCGGGCTGGAGCGTCCGCAGATCGCGGTCGGGTTCGGAGCGTTGATCGCCGTCGGCGAGCTGGCCAGGCTCACCATGCCGGGCAACAGGGAGGTGGCGCCGATCGACGCCGCCGCCGCGCTCGGCTACACGCTGCTGCTCGACCTCAGCCAAAATCCGCTCACCCACCCCGCGTTGCAGGTCGTCGCCGTGATCGCGGTCGGCATGGTCGCGGGGGCGCTGCCGCACCTGGCGGTGGGCCGCCCGCCGCGCCTCGACGCGATGGCCAGGCGGCTGCTCACCGGCTCGCTGCTGGCCTTCGCCTTCCGGCCGCTGGCCGGCACCCTCTACGAGCTGACCAAGCCGCCGACCAGCACGTGGTGGCCGGCGCTCGCGGTGATGGTGTCGCTCATCGCGGTCACCCTGCTGATCGACGTGCTGATCGCCGCGATGTTGCGGGCCGAGCAGGTGCGCACGGCGTTCAGGGTGGCCGTGCGCGACGAGCTCAACATGGCCTTCCCGCTGGGGGCCGCGGTGGCCTCGTCCGGCGTGCTGCTGGCGCTGGCCACGCACAGCATGGACCTGGTGGCGCTGCTGGTGTTCGCCGCGCCGCTGCTGGTCACGCAGGTGGCCTTCCGCAAATACGCCGGCATCAGGGCCACCTACCTGCAGACCGTGCGCGCCCTGTCGCGGGTGACCGAGGTCGGCGGCTACGTCGAGCCAGGGCACTCGCGCCGGGTGAGCCGCCTGGCCGTGGCCATCGGCAGAGAGCTGGGCATGGCCGAGCCCGAGCTGCTCGAACTCGAGTACGCCGCGCTCATGCACGACATCGGCCAGCTCTCGCTGCGCGACCCGATCCCGGGCGGCGCGACCGTGCTGACCGATCCCGAGCAGGCGCGCCGCATCGCCGAGCTGGGCGCCGAGGTGATCAGGCAGACCGGGGTGCTGGACCGGGTGGCCGAGGTGGTCAGCCGGCAGTGCGACCCGATCAGCGACGACCCGCCGCTGTCGAGCCGCATCATCAGGGTGGCCAACGCCTACGACGACCTGGTGGGGCCGTCGACCGACCGCGACCGCGGGGGTGCGGCGCTGGAGCGGATCCGGTTGTCGTCCGGCAGCGCGTACGATTCTCATGCGGTCGAGGCGCTCGCCCGGGTGATCGACCGCGGGCGCGTCTGAGACCGTACGCGTCGTACGCGTAGTTTCGAGACGCACAACGCCCGGACATTCCGGGAGCCCTTGCCCGGCGCCGCGACGGGCGCATTCCTGGGGCGCGTTCCTGTCCTACAGTCCGCGGAGCGACAGCCGTGTTTACGGACGCTCACCTTTGTAGGATTTCTACAGATCGAACTCGCCGGATCGGTGGTTTCGGGGGAAAGGGGTCAGGCCGTCGGCGGCCATAGGCTGGTCGGCGTGCTTAATGAGACGCTCGGATCCGTTCTGATCGCCAACCGAGGGGAGATCGCGCGGCGGATCATCCGTACGGTCAAGCGGCTGGGCCTGCGGGCCATCGCGGTTCACTCCGAGGCCGACGCCGACCTGCCGTTCGTGCGTGAGGCCGATGAGGCCGTGCTGATCGGCCCCTCCAGTCCCGCGCAGAGCTACCTCGACGTCGCGAAGGTGCTGGAGGCGGCCCGCGCGACCGGCGCGAAGGCGATCCACCCCGGTTACGGCTTCCTCGCCGAGAACGCCGCGTTCGCCAGGGCCGTGATCGACGCCGGGATGGTCTGGATCGGGCCGGCGCCCGAGGCCATCGACAAGATGGGCGACAAGATCAACGCCAGGAATCTGATGGAGGCCGCCGGCGTGCCGGTCGCCGCGGGCACCCGCGAGCCGGTCACCGATCTGTCGCTGGCGCTGAAGGCCGCCGAGAACATCGGCTACCCGGTCATGGTCAAGACCGCGGGCGGCGGCGGTGGCATCGGGATGAGCGTGGCGCACGACGACGACGGGCTGCAGAAGGCGTACGAGCAGGCGGCCAGGGCGGCGGCGCGCTTCTCCGGCGACGCGCTGGACGGCCCCGCCGTGCTGCTTGAGCGCTACATCGAGCGGGCCCGCCACGTCGAGGTGCAGATCCTCGGCCTTCCCGGCGGCCGGGTCGTGGCGCTGGGCGAGCGCGACTGCTCGGTGCAGCGCCGCCACCAGAAGGTCGTCGAGGAGTCCCCGTCGCCCGGCATCACCCCCGAGCTGCGCGAGCGCATGCTGGCCGCCGCCGTACGCGTCGGCGAGGCCGTCGGCTACCTGGGCGCGGGCACGGTCGAGTGCCTGGTCGACGCCGACAAGCAGGACTTCGTCTTCCTGGAGATGAACACCAGGCTGCAGGTGGAGCACCCGGTCACCGAGCTGGTCACCGGGCTCGACCTGGTCGAGCTGCAATTGCGGGTCGCCGCGGGGGAGAGCCCCGAGGTGCGGCCGGAGCCCCGTGGGCACGCGATCGAGTTCCGGGTCTACGCTGAGGACCCGAAGCGGTTCTTCCCGGGGCCGGGCACGATCACGGCCTGGGACGAGCCGTCCGGCGACGGGGTGCGGGTCGACTCGGGCTACGTGGCGGGCAACACCGTCACGCCGTTCTACGATCCGCTGATGGCCAAGCTCTGCGTCTACGGCTCCGACCGGGCCGAGGCGCTGGAGCTGGGCCGCAAGGCTGTGGCGGAGTTCACGGTGGAGGGGCCGAAGAACAACCTGCCGTTCTGTGCCGAACTGCTGGAGAACGCGGAGTTCGCCACCGGCGACTACGACACCGGTCTGGTCGCGCGGATGCGCGCCTAGACCGCATGAGACCGTTGAAGCACGCGAAGAAGGGGAGTCCCGGTGGCTGAGGTACGCGCTGAGATGGTGGCGAACGTGTGGAAGGTCGTCGTCAAGGAGGGCGACACCGTCTCCGACGGCGACACGCTGGTCATCCTGGAGTCCATGAAGATGGAGATCCCGGTGATCGCCGAGGACGACGGTGTGGTGGCGCAGCTCAAGGTGGCGGAGGGCGATGTCATCCAGGAGGGCGACCTGATCGCCGTCATCGAGTAGCGCGGGCCATGAATCCGGCGCGGTCGACCACGACGCGTTCGATCGTGCCCTTGCCGACGACGGTCCGCCGGTCGTGGGCCTCGAAGGCGAAGACCAGCCGCCGGCCGTCGACCTCCGTGAGCTCCACACCGACCTGGACGTGGGTGCCGAGCGGGCTGGCGGCGGTGTGCTCAAGCTCGACCCGGGTGCCGACGGACGTCTCGCCCGGGGCGAGGTGCCGCTCGATCGCGCGCATGGTGGCCGCCTCGGCCAGCGCGAGCAGCCGGGGCGTGGCCAGCACGGGCACGTCGCCGCTGCCGAGCTTCTTCGCGGTGTCCTCCATCTCGACCATGATGAGCAGCTGGGCACGCAGGCCGGGAACGAGCGTCATGGGATCACCCTATGGTGGCGAGGGGTGCGGGCCGTCGGATCCGGGGGGTGTTGACTTGCCGGAAACGCGGACAAGTGTGGCACCAAGGCCCCAGGATAGGCTTTGTACGGCTTGAGGCATTTAAGTGGCATGTGGGACAGGTGAGTCGTACACTCTCTGAGTTCCGTGACCACTGTGTTACCTCACCGCGACACAAGTTCGCTTTGTTGAGAACGGCGGGGTGGGAGAGGTTTCGGACGTAGGGGGGTAGCGGGGGAATCATGGTGGCCCAAGGGACGACGCTGGCGGGGCGGTATCGACTGGATACCCGCATCGGCGCCGGTGGCATGGGCGAGGTGTGGCGAGGCGAGGACATCGTGCTCGCCCGCACCGTCGCCGTCAAAGTGCTGCTCCCAGGCCGTATGGAGGACCCCGGGTTCGTCGCTCGCTTCCAGGGGGAGGCGCGGGCGATGGCCACGATCAACCACTCCGGCGTGGTCGACGTCTACGACTACGGCGTCAGCGGCGACACCGTCTACCTGGTGATGAAGTTCGTCGACGGCGAGCCGCTCGACCGGCTGCTCGGTCGGCTGGGCCGCATCCCGCCGCAACCGGCCATGGAGCTGATCGCGCAGGCCGCCTCGGCGCTCCAGGCCGTCCACGACCAGGGCATCGTGCACCGCGACGTCAAGCCGGGCAACCTGCTCGTGCAGCGCGACGGCACACTCGTGCTCACCGACTTCGGCATCGCGCGCTCCGACGTGGCCAACCGGCTCACCGACGCCGGCATGGTGCTCGGCACCGCCGCCTACTGCGCTCCCGAGCAGGCCGAGGGCGCGCCCGTGACGCCCGCCGTCGACATCTACGCGCTCGGCGTGGTCGCGTACGAGTGCCTGGTGGGGCAGCGCCCGTTCGACGGCGAAAGTGCGGTCACGATCGCGCTGAAGCACATCCGGGAGGCCCCGCCGCCGCTGCCGCAGGACATCCCTCCGCCGGTGCGCAACCTGGTGGAGATCGCTCTGTCGAAGGATCCGACCAGGCGTTACCCGAGCGCCAGGGCGATGAGCGAGGCCGCCCGCGCCATCGCCAACGGGCAACTGCCCGCGGACCTGCCCGCCACCCCGCTAGCCACCGGCGCCACCATGGCGCAGCCGCGCGACGGCTATCAGCAGCAGCAGCACCACCAGCAGCAGCACCAGCAGGGGGATCCGGCCTACCAGACCGGCGTCAGGATGGTCCACGAGGACACCACCCTGAGCGAGCGGCGCGGGGGAAGCAGGCGCGCCGCGGCCAAGGGCTCGCGCAGGACCGGGCTGATCGCGGGCATCGCCGCCGCGGTCGTGCTCGGCGCGGGCGCCACCGCGGTGGCCCTGACCGGCATCACCAACGTGGGGCTGCCCGAGCCGACCGTCAGCTTCAGCGACATGAGCAACCTGAAGCCCACCACCAAGTCGGCCAAGCCCAGCAGGACCCCCACCAAGGATCCCGAGCCCACACCGACGCCCGACAGGTCGACCAGGGTGCCGACGCGAACGCCGACGCCCGACAGGCCGACCAGGACGCCGACGAAGACGCCCACCAAGTCGCCGACGACCAGCCCGTCCCCTTCCAAGTCGCCCACCCCCACGACGACGGTCAAGACGATCCTGGTGCCGGACGTGGTCGGCAGGCGCTTCCTGGACGCGCAGAGCATGATCGAGGCGGCGGGCTTCCAGTCGAAGACCGACGACCGCACGACCACCGTCGACGGCCGGCGCTGCGGCAGGATCCAGAAGACCACGCCGAACGCCGGAGTGAAGCTGGAGGAGGGCAAGACGGTCGTGATCCTCCTCGTCGACAGCGCCTGCCCCGAGGACGAGCCGCCGGAGACCTCCACCCCGACGCCGACGAAGACACCCACCGCGAAGTAGCGCGCTCAGACCCCCGTCGTGTTGCGGGGGTAGGCGACCTGCGGATCGGTGGCGATGTTCACCATGTACGGCAGGCCAGAGTCGAACGCCCGGCGCAGGGCGGGGCCGATCTCCGACGGCTTGGTGACCAGCTCGCCCCCGCCGCCGAGGGCAGTCACGACCTGGTCGTAGCGGCACTGCGGCTGCAGCTCGGCCGCGACGTCGTAGCCGTACAGCAGTTGCATGGGGTGCTTCTCCAGGCCCCACATGCCGTTGTTGCCGCAGATCATCACGACGGGGAGCCGGTGGCGGACGAGGGTGTCGACGTCCATCAGCGAGAATCCGGCCGCGCCGTCGCCGAGCAGCAGCACCACCTGCGAGGACGGCCTGGCCAGGCGGGCGGCGATGGAGTAGCCGAGGCCGGTGCCGAGGCAGCCGTAGGGGCCCGGGTCGAGCCAGTTGCCCGGCTGCTTCGGCTCGACGTACTTGCCGGCGTAGGAGACGAAGTCGCCGCCGTCGCCGATCACCACGGCGTCGTCGGCCAGGATCTTGCCCAGCTCGCCGTAGATCCGCATGGGGTGGATCGGGTCGGTGTCGGCCGCGAGCAGCTCGGCGTCGCCGGCGATGGCCGCGGCGGCGCTCTCGGACAGCTTCGACACCCACGAGGCGTACGCGTCGGGCTTGACCCCGGCCTCGCCGCAGGCCGTTCCGAGGCTCCAGAAGACCACCGACAGGTCGCCGGCGGCGGAGGCGGCCGGCTGCATGTGGGTGGTCAGCTGCGAGGGCGCGTCGGCGATGTGCACCACCCTGGCCAGCGGCGCGCCCTCCTTGCCGCCGAACCAGCCGTAGCCGAGCCGGAAGTCGAGCGGTGTGCCGACCACGATGACCAGGTCGGCCTGGGCGAAGGCCAGGCCGCGGGCCCTGGTGACGAGCAGCTCGTGCCCTGAGGGCAGGATGCCGCGGCCCTGGCCGTTGGGGATGACCGGCAGCCGCCAGGTCTCGGCGAAGTCGCGGGCGGCCTCCTCGGCGCGGTCCATCCACACGTCGGAGCCGTAGACGAGCACCGGGCGCTCGGCCTCGGCCAGCAGGCGCGCGATGCTCGCCAGGGAATCGGGGTCGGGTTCGAGCGGCGAGGGGCTCTGCGTGCGCACCTCGTGGACCGGCGAAGGCGAGAACAGGTGGTCCATGTAGACGTCGAGGAAGACCGGGCCCCGGTGCGGCGCCGTCGCCGTGCGGAAGGCCACCTCGACCTCCTGGCCGACGGACTCGGCGTCGGACGCCGTGAACGCCAGCTTGGTGATCGGGTCGAGCAGCGGCGGGTGGTCCATCTCCTGCAGCGCGCCGCTGCCCCAGCGGGACTGCGGCGCCCGGCCGCCGAGCACGACCACGGGCGAGCCGTTGAAGTGGGCGGTCGCGACACCGCTGACGCCGTTGGTGATGCCGGGGCCGGCGGTCAGCACGGCCAGACCGGGTCTCCTGGTCAGCCGGGCCGTCGCCTCGGCGGCGAACACCGCGCTCTGCTCGTGACGTACGTCGAGGATGCGCATGTCCTCGTGCACCGCGCCGTCGTAGAGGGGGAAGACGTGCCCTCCCGACAGGGTGAACATGGTCTCGACGCCATAGGCCTTGGACACGGCGACGGCGGCGTCACCGGCGTGCTTCGCAGACTCCATGCCGGGGAACTTACCAATGAGTCACAAGAGTAAACAGACCTTCGGCGACGCGTAGATCATCGCCGGGATCATCGTCGGCAGCAGACGCTCACCATGCCGTCGGTAGTGCCGACGACGATCTTCTTCGAGGAGGTGGCGCTCCGCCTGACGCCGACCGTGGTGTTGACGCCGGTGGCCTTCACGTCGTAGACGCCCCCCGGCACGTCGAGGGCGACGTCGCCGCTCGTCCGCACCACGGCCTTGACGCTCGACGGCACGACGGTGAACAGCAGCTTGACGTCGCCCGAGCCGACCTCCACGTCGGCGGTGTTGCCCGACAGCCCGGCCCCGTCGACGTCGCCCGTGCCGGTCCTGGCCCAGACGTCGCCGGAGATGGCGTTGAGGCGGACGTCGCCGGACACCGAGGTCACGCGGACGTCGGAGAACAGCTCGTCGACCGAGAGCAGGCCGCCGGTCGTACGGGCCTCCAGGTCGGTCTCCGGCGGCACCGACAGCCGGTAGTTGGCCAGGCACAGCGGGCCGTCCGGCTGGTCGGAGCCGGGGCAGGCGGCGTCGAGCCGCAGCGTGGACGTCTCGGCGTCCCAGTCTTCCGTGACCGTCGGCCGTTCGCGCGACCAGTGCAGCTCCCGATCGATCCGCAGCTCGCCCGCCTGGCCCGCCACGACGTCCAGGTTGACCTGGCCCCGGCCCGTCCTGATGTGCACCTGGCCGTCCTCGAAGGGGATGGACCTGCTGGTGAAGTCGGTCGGCATCCTGGCCCTGGCGAACCCGTCCCAGATGCCGATCGTGGAGATCACCAGCGCGATCACGGTCGCCACGGCGCCGCCGGTCAGCCACGCGGCTCTCACGGCAGGCTCCTGATCTTGAGGAACTGCAGCACCGCCAGGACGCGCCGGTGATCGCCCTCGGCGGGCGAAAGGTCGAGCTTGGTGAAGATGTTGCCGATGTGCTTGCCCACGGCGCCCTCGCTGAGCACCAGAGCCTGGCCGATGCCGGCGTTGGAGCGGCCCTCGGCCATCAGCTTGAGCACCTCGTGCTCCCTCGGCGTCAGGCGTTCGAGCGGGTCGCTGTTGCCGCGCAGCAGGAGCTGGGCCACGACCTCGGGATCGAGCGCGGTGCCGCCCGAGGCGACCCTGCGCAGCGCGTCGATGAACTCGGCCACGTCGGCCACCCGGTCCTTGAGCAGGTAGCCCACGCCGCCGGTCGCGGCCGAGGCGAGCAACTGGGCCGCGTAGCGCTCCTCCACGTACTGGGAGAGCACCAGGACGGCCAGCTTCGGCTGCTGGCGGCGCAGCACGAGCGCGGCCCGCAGGCCCTCGTCGGTGTGTGTGGGCGGCATCCTGACGTCGGTGACGACCAGCTCGGGCCGGTGCTCCTCGGCGGCTCTCAGCAGCCCCTCGGCATCGTCCACGGCCGAGACCACCTCCATGCCGGCGGCGTCGAGGAGCCGGATCAGGCCCTCGCGCAGCAGCACGGAATCCTCGGCCAGCACTACTCGCACGGCAAGTCCACCTCGATCGTCGTCGGTCCGCCCAGCGGGCTGGACAGGCGCAGCGACCCGTCGACGGAGTCGATCCGCTGGGCCAGGCCGCGCAGCCCGGTGCCGCCCTCCATTCTGGCCCCGCCGCAGCCGTCGTCGTAGACGAGCACGTGCAGCCGGTCGCGCTCGCGCCGCACGCTCACCTCGGCCCGCGTGGCCGCCGCGTGCTTGGCGATGTTGGTCAGCGCCTCGGACACGGTGAAGAACGCCACCGCCTCGATGGTCGGAGTGGTCCGCCGCTCGATGTCGACGCGGAGCTTGACGGGGAAGGGGGCGCGGGCGGCGACGCCGGACAGCGCCGCGTCCAGGCCCTGGTCGTTGAGCACGGCGGGGTGCAGGCCGCGGACGAAGTCGCGCAGCTCCTTGAGCGCCTGCTTGGCCTCCTCGTGGGCCTGCTCGATGGCCTCGCGGGCCGGTTCGGGCAGGTCGGTCAGGGTGGCCCTGGCCAGGCCCAGGTTCATGGCCAGGGAGACCAGCCGCTGCTGGGCGCCGTCGTGCAGGTCGCGCTCGATCCTGCGCCGCTCGGCGTCGGCCGCGTCGATGACGCCGGCCCGGCTCTCGGTCAGCGTCTCGATCCGCTGCCCCAGCTCGGACCGGCTCGGGCCGAGCAGCGTACGGGCGACCGACAGGTCCAACGCCGCCATGCCGCGCGCCAGCACCGGAGCGAGCAGCAGCAGGGCGGCCCCGATCAGCATGAAGACGACCACGACCCGGTTGTCCCTGAGGTCGAAGAGGAACTCCAGCGGCGGACGCTGCACCTTCGCCGGCAGGAACGCCAGCAGCCCCACGATCGCGCCGCCCCACACCACCGCCACCAGGAACGCCCCCGCCAGGCTCACGAACGGCGACAGCAGGTGGTAGCCGATCTGCCGCCACGTGGCCGGGCTGCGCCAGCTCCCGGGGGAGCGCACGGGCGGGATGTGCGCGCGCTGGAAGGCGTCGAACCTGGAGCGCTGCACGCCGGTGAACACCGGCACGGCCCGCTTCAGCACGGGCGGGACCGGGGCCAGGATGAGCGTCAGCCCGCCGAGCAGCACGCCGACCGGCAAGCCGATCATCACGTGGGCCGTGTCGAGCCACGCCCGCGCCGACCACGGGCGGGGGACTTTCATGTCGTCAACGGTATTGACCGGGGGCGCGGACGGGAAATGGGCCTGGTGTGCTGGTCCATGGTGGGGTTAGCCCCACCATCGATGGGTCGATGGGTCGGTGGGTCGGTGGGTCGGTGGGTCTGGGGGGTCTGGGGGCGTCAGAGGCTGTGACGCGCCCTGAACTCCGCCGGGTCGAACGCGCCGGCGAGCGCGGCGCCGAGCCCCTCGCGGGCCGCCTCCGCGAACGCCTGCCGGTCGGGCAGCCCGCCGGCCCCTTCCCGCAGCGCCCCCGCCAGCGGACGCGCGGCCAGCATCTCCAGGTCGGCCACGCTGCTGCGCTCGGCCGTCCCCGGCGTGCCGGGCCAGCTCCCGATGACGATCCCGGCCAGGTCGAGCCCCCGGTGCGCGAGCGCCTCCAGGGTGAGCGCGGTGTGGCCCACGGTGTCGCCGCCTGCGCGCACCACGACCAGCACCTGCGCCCGCAGCGTACGGGCCAGGTCGGCCACGGTGGCGCCGTCGTCGTCGTAGCGCTCCAGCAGCCCGCCGGTGCCCTCCACGACCACCAGGCGGTTGCTGTCGGCCAGCTCGCGCACCAGTTCGGCGGCCCCGTCGAGCGACACCGGCGGGGTCCCCGCGACGCGGGCCCCCGCCGCGGGCGGGAGCGCGCAGGGGAAGCGGCCGAGCTCGAACGTGGTGCTGATCCCGGAGAGCCGGATCACCTCGTCCACGTCACCGGGCGCGCCGGCCGCCACGCCGGTCTGGGCGGGTTTGACCACGGCCGCCGCTGACCCGCGGACCCGCGTCAGGGCGGCCAGCGCGGCCGTGACCACGGTCTTGCCCACGCCCGTGCCGGTGCCCGTGACCACGATGATGCTCATGTTCCCAGCGTAGGAGCATGATCGGTCAGGGACGGCGAAGGCGGGTGACGAACTTGTAGCGGTCGCCGCGGTAGAGCGACTGGGCCCACTCGACGGGGTTGCCGTCGGCGTCGAAGGCGTGGCGGGTGAGCAGCAGCATCGGCAGGCCCACGTCCACGCCCAGGGCCTTGGCGTCGTAGGGGGTGGCCAGGACGGTCTCGATGATCTCCTCGGCGTCCGTCAGCCGTACGTTGTAGGCGTTGTGCAGCGTCTCGTACAGGGACGCGTGCACCTCCAGCTCGCGCCGCAACCGGGGGAAGCGGCGCGCGGACAGGTGGGTGGTGTCGATCGAGACGGGCTCGCCGTTGGCGAGCCTGAGCCGGTGGATGCGCAGCACGCGCCCGCCGGGGTTGATGGCCAGCCGGCGCGCCAGCGCCTCGTCAGCGGTGAGGTAGCCGATCTCCAGTATCTTCGTGTCCGGCTCCAGGCCGGCCGTGCGCAGATCCCCGATGTACGACGTCAGCTGCAGCACCTGCGCGACCTTGGGCTGCGCCACGAAGGTGCCCTTGCCCTGGATGCGCAGCAGCCGCCCCTCGACCACGAGCTCGGTCAGTGCCTGCCGCACCGTGGTGCGCGAGGTCTCGAAGCGGACGGCGAGCGTGCGCTCGGGCGGCAGCGCCGTGCCGGGAGGGAGGGTCTTGGTGAGTTCGAGCAGGGCCCGTTTCACGTCGTAGTACTTCGGTACGCGGGGGCTGTCGTCGCTCACGCTCTCACCTTCACTTCTGCCACGGCGGTGAGGGCGTGTCTGATCACCGCGAGATCATCGGAACTCACTTTGGCCCGAGTGGTCAACCGCGGGCTTGCACAGCCGACCGGCGCCGTGCGCGTACGGGTGCGGGCACGCGCGGATCCGGGCAGCTCAGGTTGATGGTGAAGGATATCCACAGCAGCGTGCGCGATCGCAACCGAGGCGGGTTCGCGCGTCGTGTCGCGGCTCGGCCACCTGCCCGTGTGGATCACCTCCGGCTCGCCGCTCAGAGTCACGTCCCGGATGCGAGACGGCATCGGCGGTGTGATGGTTCTCACAGTATGAGATTTCGGGAAAAGTCCAGCTAGGTGGGACAGTGCCGTATCTGCGCTCAACATGCGAGTGAGCCGTTGTGCGGTGCCGTACGATTCCGTCGCCGCAGGTCAGAGGGGGTCATGCGCGGGCCGGTTTGGTTGTTGCGGGGAAAAGCACGCATGATGCAGTCGTGCCGACTCTCAGCGACCTCGTAGCCCGCCACACCGCGCTCGACGAGGCGGATCTCGACTGGTTGCACTCGCTGGTCTCCGACTGGCAGCTGCTGGCCGACCTGTCCTTCGCCGACCTCGTCCTGTGGGCGCCGCTGCTGGGCGAGAACGGCTGGATCGCGATCGCCCAGATGCGCCCCACGACCGGCCCCACCGTCTACCACGACGACATCGTCGGCAGCGTGGCCGCCAAGGGCGAGCGCCACCTCATCGACACGGCCTGGAACGAGCGGCGCATCTGCCGCGAGGGCGATCCCGACTGGTCCACCGGCGTCCCCGTCAGGGAGGAGACGATCCCCGTGCGCCGGGCGGTCGAGGGCGGCGAGGCCCGCTTCCTCGCGGTCATCCAGCGCTCCACCAACCTTTCCTCGGCCCGCACACCGTCCAGGCTGGAGCTGACCTACCTGCAGAGCGCCTCCGACCTGGCGCAGATGGTGGCCGAGGGGCGCTTCCCGTTCTCCGGCGAGGAGCCGATCCTGGTGCGCTCGCCCCGCGTCGGCGACGGGCTGCTCAGGCTCGACCGGGCCGGCCGGGTGACCTACGCCTCCCCCAACGCGCTGTCGGCGTACCGGCGGCTCGGCCTGCACGCCGACCTGGTCGGCGCCGAGCTGGGCCGGGTCACCGCCGCGCTGTGCTATTCGGACGAGCCGATCAACGAAGACCTCATGATCGTGGCCAGCGGCCGCGCGGCCAAGGAGACCGAGGTCGAGTCCGGCGGCACGATCGTGCAGCTCAGAGCCATCCCGCTGATCGTCGGCGGCGGCCGGATCGGCGCGCTGGTGCTCATCAGGGACGTGACCGAGCTGCGCAGGCGCGAGCGCGAGCTGATGACGAAGGACGCCACGATCCGCGAGATCCACCACCGGGTCAAGAACAACCTGCAGACCGTCGCCGCCCTGCTCAGGCTGCAGGCCAGGCGGCTGCAGGTGCCCGAGGGCCGCGAGGCGCTCGAGGAGGCGGTCCGCCGGGTGGGATCGATCGCCATCGTGCACGAGACCCTGTCTCACGCGCCCGAGGAGTTCGTGGACTTCGACGAGATCGCCGACCGCGTGTTCGCCATGGCCGGTGAGGTGTCGTCGCCCGAGGTGGCCGTCACGCCCCGGCGGGTGGGGGTGTTCGGCGTGCTGCCCTCGCTCATCGCCACACCGCTGGCGATGGCGCTGACCGAGCTGTTGCAGAACGCGTTGCAGCATGGGCGGCCCAAACGGCTGGAGGTGGTGGCGGAACCCACGGCTGAGCGGCTCACCGTGACCGTCTGGGACGACGGGCTCGGCCTGCCCAGCGGCTTCGACCTCGACAGTTCGACCAGTCTGGGGTTGCAGATCGTGCGCACGCTGGTGGAGGGAGAGCTGTCCGGGCGGCTCACCATTGAGCCGCGCCTGGAAGGCGGCACGGAGGTCGTGCTGTCGATCCCGCTCCCGTCCGGCTGACGGCGCCGCACGCGCGGGGCCGCCGTACATCGGGGGAGAGGGCCGGCCGCTACAGGTCGGCAGTCGGTCGGTGGATCGGGGATCCGGCCCACGCCGAGGCGGGCCGTGCCGGCTCGTGGCCGGGTCGTTCGGCGGGGTCGTTCGGCTGTGTCAGGCCGTGAGACGGGCGCGGGTGCGCGCGGAGCGGCGCTTGAGCGCGCGGCGCTCGTCCTCGCTCAGACCGCCCCAGACGCCGGCGTCCTGGCCGGACTCCAGCGCCCACTTCAGGCAGGATTCGACGGCCGGGCAGGAACGACAGACCTGCTTGGCCTCTTCGATCTGCATGAGTGCGGGGCCGGTGTTGCCGATCGGGAAGAACAACTCGGGGTCCACGTCACGGCAGGCAGCTCGGTGGCGCCAGTCCATGCGTCCACTCCTTAGTAGATGGAGCCTCTGGTCGGCTCCGCGCGGCTACTTTGTGAAGAGTTTCACTAACTTGCGCGAACAATTACCCGGCTCCGTGTGTGGACCGGGCTTGCCCGCTGACGGTCAGGTCAGAACCTCGGGGTGTTAAAGGTCCTACCTTCCGACATCCCTGAGCTTTTCAGCCACGGAGAGTGCACGCAAGGGGGTTGACGGGAAGTTTTGGCGGTTATGGATGTCGGATGCGTCACACAATGACCGAATGTAACCAGCTAGACCAGCACTTGTAACGCGTTCGGGGTAGACCGGAAAGTTACTGATTCCCGTTCGCCCAGGTAGTCACCGTCCAGTTGAAAGGCCACCGGGCGTTGCGCGGTGAGCGTGAACTCGGCCTCGTCGTGGAGCTGCACGAGGTTCCGGCCGGACGGAAGAATGTCACTCTCCGTAAGGATATGACGGATGACTCCGGCGAGCGTCATCGGGCCCATCCGGCGCAGCCCGAGAAGGTCGAGGCCGGTCTCGAAACTGGCCCAGGGGGTCGGGCGGACGGGCTTGCTGCCCACGTACGTCCACGGTGAGGTGTTGGAGATGATCGCCATGAAGACGCCTCTGGCCGCCGGGATGCCGGGACCGGTCACCGTCATCGCGGGATGCCGCTTGTCCGTGGCCAGATAGTGCCTCAGAGCGGTGTTCACATACCGTGTGGGGGTAGCTTTACGGCCGGTGCCCCGCAGGCCCTCCACGGCCCGTACAACCTCTGCGTCGTATCCCATCCCCGAGCAGAAGGTGAAATATCGCGACTGGCCCTCCCAGAGGGCTTGCCCCAAACCCACCGTCCTGCGCCGGCCCTCCCTGAGCGCCTCCAGCACGACTCCGGTGGACTCCGTCGGGTCGTTCGGCAGGCCGAGCGCGCGGGCGAAGACGTTCGCGCTGCCGCCGGGGATGACCACGAGCGCCGGCCGGCCCGCGCTCGGGTCGTCGGTGTACTCGTTCTTGAGCGGGGTCGCGTCGCCGTTCACGGGGTTCAGCAGGCCGTTGACGGTCTCGTTGATCGTCCCGTCGCCGCCCAGCACGGCGACGACGTCGTAACCCTTGGCCCGGGCGGTCGCGGCTAGCGCCGCGGCGTGGCCGCGGTAGCGGGTCTCCTCGACGGCGAGCTGCACCGCCGCGCCGAGCGCGCGGATCAGCACGTCCCGGGTGCGGGCGTTCGTGGTGGTGGCCTTGGGGTTGACCAGCAGCATGGCGCGCATATCGCCAGCGTAGCCGGTGAGGTTGTCCGGCTTATCGGCCGAACGTCCCGTTTCTCTCGGCAACCGGGCCGGAGGGTAGGGTACGGACCGTGAACGGTCGCCCGCTTACCCTTCTCATCGCCGCCGCGGTAGTCGCCGTGGAGGGCCTGGTCGCGCTCGGGCTCGGCGTCTTCGTCGCGGTGGAGACCCTGACCGGGACACCCGACGACATGACCTCCGCCGTGGCGGAGGCGGTGTTCGGGCTGCTGGTCGGCGCCGGTCTGCTCTGGGTGGCGTGGGGCGGGCTGTTCCGGATGGAGCGGTGGGGGAGGTCGCCGGCCGTGGTGACCCAGATCTTCATGCTCCCCGTCGGCGGGACGCTCATCACGTCGGACCTGCCGCAGCTCGGCATCCCGCTGATCGTGGTGGCACTGGCGGGACTCGCGGCGCTGCTGGCGCCCCCCACCACCCATGCTCTCTACGGCGACGGTTAGTCGCGGTCAGTCGTCGGCGGTCAGGCCTTCGCGCAGCTGGGCCAGCGTGCGGGCGAGCAGCCGCGAGACGTGCATCTGGGAGATGCCCAGCTCGGTGGCGATCTGCGACTGCGTCATGTTGCCGAAGAAACGCAGCAGCAGGATGCGCTTCTCCCGCGGCGGCAGCCGTTCGAGCAGCGGTTTGAGCGACTCGCGATATTCGACGCCTTCGAGCGACTCGTCCACGATGCCGAGGGAGTCGGACACCGCGGGGGCGTCGTCGTCTCCTGAGTCGGGCGCGTCGAGGGAGACCGTGGAGTAGGCGTTGGCCGACTCGAGCCCCTCGAGCACCTCCTCCTCGGTCATCTTCAGGTAGGTGGCCAGCTCGGACACGGTCGGCGCGCGGCCCTCGCGCTGCGACAGGTCGCTGATCGCCTTGGTCAGCGAGAGCTTGAGCTCCTGGAGCCGGCGCGGCACGCGCACCGCCCAGCCCTTGTCGCGGAAGTGCCGCTTGATCTCACCGACGATGGTGGGCGTGGCGTAGGTGGAGAACTCCACACCGCGGTTGAGGTCGAACCGGTCGATCGACTTGATCAGACCGATGGTCGCGACCTGGGTGAGGTCGTCGAGCCACTCGCCCCTGTTGCGGAAGCGGCGGGCCAGGTATTCGACCAGGGGAAGGTGAAGCTCGACCAGCTCGTCCCTGATGCGCTGGCGGCGCGGCTCCTCGGGGCCCAGCTCGGCCAGCTCGGCGAAGAGCATGCGGGCGCGCACCCTGTCGGGCACGGCGTGTTCGCTCGTGGCCATGGCTCCAGTCCTTTCCGTCACGCCGGCCCCGCCGCACTGTGGGCCGCGCCTCGGCGCTTGCGCAGGACGATCGCCATGCGATCAGGAGAGTCGGTCACGGCGTCCACGTCGTCGGCCAGGGCGGTCAGCACCATCCAGGCGAAGTCGTCACGCTTGGGCGCGGAGCTGCCGACGGTGGCAACCTCGACCCTGACCTGCATCTCCCGCCCGGTGAGCTCGAACTCCGCGGTCAGGTCGGTGCCGGGCACCGCCTCGCTGAGCAGCATCGCGCAGGCCTCGTCGACCGCGATCCGCAGGTCCTCGATCTCGTCCAGGGTGAAGTCAAGCCGCGCCGCCAGGCCGGCGGTAGCCGTACGCAGCACAGACAGGTAGGCACTCGCCGCGGGGAGCCTGATGCTCACCACGTCACGGATGCCGGCCACGCCTGCCGCGCGCGTCTCGGTTTCCTCGGTCACGTTCCTCCTCGCGAATCCGACGCTGACTGCAACTTACCGCCCCTGAGCGGTGCTTGGACTATTCAGACTCGCCATCAACGGAAAAGGCTCTGCGCGGCCTGCCGCCACGCAGAGCCTTATGTGCCGTTTTAGGCGGCCTTGGTCTCCCAGAAGATCTTCGAGATTTCGTCGATCTTGCCAAGCAGGTCCTCGGCCTTGGCCACGTCGACGGTGCCCTTGGCACCCGCCGCGCCGGCCAGCTTCGTGGCGTCCCAGAAGAGCTGGTGCAGCTGCGGATACTGCTCCAGGTGCGGCGGCTTGAAGTAGTCGGTCCACAGCACCCACAGGTGGTGCTTGACGAGCTCGGCGCGCTCTTCCTTGATGGTGATGGCGCGGGCGCGGAAGACCGGGTCCTCGTTGCCGGCGTACTTCTCCATGATCGCCTTGACCGACTCCGCCTCGATGCGGGCCTGAGCGGGGTCGTAGACGCCGCAGGGCAGGTCGCAGTGGGCGGAAGCGACATGCTTGGGTCGTAGCAGTCGTGCGAGCATCAGAAAATCCTTCCTGGATGCTGAATCAGCTTGGTCCACAACCGACCTTACTCGTGTCTCAACACCTGCGGACTAGGGGGTAGCGGCCGATGAGAGTGCGTGTCGAGGGCGACTCGATGCGGCCGGCGCTGGTGCCGGGCGACTGGCTGCTCGTACGGAGGGGCGCCGCGGTGCGTCCTGGCGACCTCGTGGTGGCCCGGCTGCCCGGCGATCCCGATCGGCTCATCGTGAAACGGGCCCAGTGGCACGGGGCGGACGGTTGGTGGCTGGAGAGCGACAACCAGCGGGCCGGCGGGCGCAGGGACAGCTGGGACTTCGGCCCCGTGGAGGACATCGTGGGCCGCGTGGTGCTGCGTTACTGGCCGCTGGGACGGCGGCACGGGAAACGGGGCGTGAAACGGGGCTGAGCAGGCTGTGGGGTCCGCGTGGGGTCCGTGTGGAGGCCGCGTGGAGGCCGTGGGGGAGCGGCGCCGAGGGCCGTTCAGGGGGCTGGGGCGTCGTTCCTGCGACGGGCGCGGAAGGCCGCCACGTTCGCGCGGCTGGCGCAGCGGGCCGAGCAGTAGCGGCGGGAACGGTTGGAGGAGGTGTCGAGGAAGGCCAGGCCGCAGTGCGGCTCCCGGCAGCGGCCCAGCCGGTCCACGCCCAGCTCGGCGACGGCCGCGGCCAGGCCCATCACGGCGGTCGCGGCCGGGTCGTCGGCCAGGTGCAGGTGCCAGGGGCCGTCGTGGTCGGAGAGCTGGGGGCGTACGGGATAGCGCGCGAGAGGGCGTTGAGCAGCCCGGCCACGGCCCGGTCGTCGCCGGCCGCGTCGAACACGCCGGCCAGCTCGTCCCGCAGCCGCCTGAGCTCGGGCGGCGGCTCGGGATCGTTGGCCAGCCGGACCGCCCACTCGGCGTAAGAGGTGAGGTCCATCCCGATCCATTACAGCAGAGGCGGGGAGGCCCGGCGAAACAGGCGGCCGGGGCTCCGGCATGCCGGTGAGCGGTGGCCGGGGCTCCGGCATGCCGGTGAGCGGTGGCCGGGGCGCCCGCGTTCGACGCGAGCACCCCGGCCACCGCGGCACTCAGCCCTCGGGGTGCAGGACGCGGTGCAGGAAGGCGCGGGTGCGCTCCTGCCGCGGATCGCCGATCACCTGGGCGGGCACGCCGTCCTCGACGATCACTCCGCCGTCCATGAACACCACGCGGTCGGCCACCTCCCGCGCGAAGCCCATCTCGTGGGTGACCACCAGCATGGTCATCCCCTCCTCCGCCAGCTTGCGCATGACGGTGAGCACGTCGCCGACCAGCTCGGGGTCGAGCGCCGAGGTGGGCTCGTCGAAGAGCATGAGGTCGGGGTTCATGGCCAGCGCCCTGGCGATGGCCACGCGCTGCTGCTGGCCGCCCGAGAGCTGGCCGGGCAGGGCGTCGCACTTGGCGCCGACGCCGACCTTGTCCAGGTTCTCCCTGGCGACGACCTCGGCCTCCTTCTTGCCGCGCTTCAGCACCCGCCGCTGGGCGATCATGACGTTCTCCAGCGCCGTCATGTGCGGGAACAGGTTGAACTGCTGGAAGACCATGCCGATGCGGCGGCGTACGGCGTCGATGTCCACGTCGGGGTCGGTGACCTCGACGCCCTCGACGAACACCTTGCCCCTGGTCGGCTCCTCCAGCAGGTTCACGCAGCGCAGCAGGGTGGACTTGCCCGACCCAGAGGGGCCGATGACGCAGACCACCTGGCCGGGCTCGACGGTCATGTCGATGCCCTTGAGCACCTCGTTCCTGCCGAAGTACTTGTGCAGGTCGCGCAGCTCGATGGCGTGTGTCATCGCGTCCTCCCCTTACGCCCCTCCAGCCGGGAGGCGAGATAACCCAGCGGGATGGTGACGATCAGGTACGTGATGCCGGCGACCATGATGGGCGTGGCGTTGGCGTACTGGGAGGCCAGGTCGTTGCCGAACTTGGCCAGCTCGACGTACTCGCCGGACACCCCGAGGAACAGCACCAGCGACGAGTCCTTCAGCAGCGACACGAACTGGTTGGTGGTCGGCGGGATGACCATGCGGATCGCCTGCGGGATCACCACGGTGACCTGGGCCCTGGCGGCGGACATGCCCAGGGACCTGGCGGCCTCCGTCTGGCCCTTGGGCACCGCTTGCAGGCCCGCGCGGAAGACCTCCGCCTGGTAGGCGGCGCCGACCAGCCCGAGCCCGAGTATGCCCTGTCCGTACGTGCCGCCGGGCACCTGGAAGCCCGGCAGCGCCAGCGGCAGGAACGTGATCATCAGGAAGATCAGCAGCGCGGGCAGGCCGCGGAAGATCTCGATGTAGACGATCGCGATCCACCGGTACGGCAGGACCTGCGAGAGCCGCATGAGGGCCAGCAGCAGCCCGAACACGAACGCGAAGAGGAACCCGCCCACCGTGTAGATGATCGTGTTGCGCAGCGCGACGGTGAACAGGTCGGGCAGTGCCTCCTTCGCCACGTCGATCTTGGCGAAGTTGTCGGAGAGGCTGCCCCAGTCGGCGTACAGGACGACGGCGACGAGCGCGACGACCAGCACGACGTACTGGACGCCGCGGCGCACCTGCTGCTTCTTCCGGGGGCTGAGCCTGGCGCGCCCAGGCTCAGCCGTCTTCGGCTGGTCGGCCATGGATCAGCTCAGCTCGCCGGGCTTCTTGCCGAACCACTTCACGTAGATCTTCTCGTAGGTGCCGTCCGCCTTGGCCTTGGCGATCTCGTCGTTGATCGTCTTCAGCAGGACGGGGTCGGCGCCCTTCTTCAGGCCGATGCCGTACTGCTCGCCGGTGTCGAGGCTGCCGATGAGCTCGAACTTGGCGGCGACCTCGGGCTTCTTCAGCCAGGTGAGCACCACGGGCAGGTCCTGCACGATCACGTCGGCCTGGCCGGCCTGGAGGGCCAGCAGCTCCTTGGAGGAGTCGGCGTACTCGGTGGGGTCGAACCCGTTCTTCTTGACGTAGTCGAGGCCGGTCGTGCTGGCCTGGGCGCCCAGCTTGAGCCCCTTGGCCTTCACGTCTTCCAGCGACGTCGCGCCCGTGCCCTTCTTGGCCAGCAGGGCCTGCGTGGCGTCGAAGTAGGGGGCGGAGAAGTCGATGTTCTTCTGCCGGTCGGGAGTGATGGTCATGCCGGCCGCGGCGACGTCGCACTTGCCGGCCGCCATCGCGGCGCCGCTCTTGATCACGGCGAAGTCGATGTCGACGATGTTCTGCTCGACGCCGAGCTTCTTGGCGGCCAGGTCGACGATGTCCACGTCGAACCCGACGATCTTGCCGTCGGCGTCCTTGAACTGGAACGGCTCGTACGGGATGTTCGTGCAGACCGTGAGCTTGCCGGGCTGCACCAGCGTGGCGCCGCTGCCGCCGGCGGCGGAGGCGCTGGCACCGGTGGTGCCGGAGCCGGAGCTGGACTCGCTGCCGCACGCGGTCAGGGCGAGAGCAGCCGTCAGGGCGAGCGCGCCGACGGCGTAACCCCGGCGGCCCTGGGGACTGAGGGCCATGTACGGCCTCCTCGAAGTGAAATGCCACGAAACTTGCGTTTTGTGCAGTTTAAATGGCTTTTGCTGCGGTCCGTCATCGGGCGTTTAACGATGCGTCAACAGAACGGCGTCAGGCCCGACACCGCACCGATCCCGACACCATCTCACCATGTGGCACTATGGGGAGACGGGTGACCCCCGAACCCCCTCACGAGACGCTCGGCGAGGGGTTCCTGGCAGCTACAGAAGCCAGCCCGCTCGCGCACGTCCGCCGAAGGTTTACTTCCGCTACCAATGACTCCAGGGGTCGCTGTGGCTGCCACGCCCGCTTCTGCTGCTTCCATCGACACGCTCGATCAGGACCCGGCCTTCGCGCTGCACCGCGGAGGCAAGATAGAGATCCGCTCCACCGTCCAGGTCCGCGACGCCGACGACCTGTCCCTCGCCTACACGCCCGGCGTCGCCCGGGTCTGCTCCGCCATCGCCGAGACTCCCGCCCTGGTCCAGGACTACACCTGGGCCTCCAGGGTGGTCGCCGTCGTCTCCGACGGCACCGCCGTGCTCGGCCTCGGCGACATCGGTCCGGCGGCCGCCATGCCCGTGATGGAGGGCAAGGCGCTGCTGTTCAAGGAGTTCGCCAACGTCGACGCCGTCCCCATCTGCCTCGACTGCACCGATGTCGACGCGCTGGTCGAGACCGTGGTCCGGCTGGCGCCCTCGTTCGGCGGCATCAACCTCGAAGACATCAGCGCGCCCCGCTGCTTCGAGGTCGAGGAGCGGCTGCGCGGCCTGCTCGACATCCCGGTCTTCCACGACGACCAGCACGGCACCGCCATCGTGGCGCTGGCCGCGCTGCAGAACGCGGCCCGCGTGACCGGCCGCTCGCTCGGTGACCTGCGCGCCGTCGTGGCCGGGGCCGGCGCGTCGGGCGTCGCCGTCACCCGCATCCTGCTGGAGGCCGGCATCGGCGACATCGCCGTGGCCGACTCCAAGGGCATGATCTATGACGGCAGAGAGGGCCTCAACCCGGTCAAGCAGGCGCTGGCCCGCGACACCAACCGGGCGGGCCACACCGGCTCCACCGAGGAGGCCCTGGCCGGCGCCGACCTGTTCCTCGGGCTGTCCGGCTCCACCGTGTCCGAGGACGCCATCGCCTCCATGGCGCCGGGCTCCATCGTGTTCGCGCTGTCCAACCCCACCCCCGAGGTGCACCCCGACGTGGCCGCCAAGCACGCCGCCGTCGTCGCCACCGGCCGCTCCGACTTCCCCAACCAGATCAACAACGTGCTGGCCTTCCCCGGCGTCTTCCGCGGCGCCCTCGACGTGCGGGCCAGCACGATCACCGAGAACATGAAGGTGGCCGCGGCCACCGCGCTGGCCGGCGTGGTGGGCGACGACGTCTCGCCGACGTACATCATCCCGAGCCCGTTCGACGAGCGCGTGGCGCCCGCCGTGATCGCCGCCGTGTCCGCCCAGGCCGTGGCCGACGGCGTCGCGCGCGTCTGATCCCGAGCTTCGGCGAGCGGGGGCCTTTCGGCCCCCGCTCGTTCCTTTCTGCAGCTCGAAGGGGCATTGGGAATAGCCGATCCGGCCGTGGGTAGCTCACGTCTCCGTCCAGGGGCGCGGGCGGCGCACGTACGTGCGCCGCGCGGTGGGCGGCTTGGGATGGAGTTGGGGTGGACTTTGAGAACAGGCATAAATCCTTTACGTAAGGTGCTATAACTGTAGCTCTCTGTAATGATGTGGGCGCCGACTCCTGTGCCGAGGAGAGCGATGGAACGCGAGCCGAATCGACTGCTGCAGCACCTCATCGCGGAGGCGGGTTTCTCTCACAAGGGATTGGCCAGGCGCCTCAACGAGCTGGGTGTCGCACGCGGCGCGCCGGGCCTCAAATACGACCACAGCTCCGTCCTGCGCTGGATCGGGGGTCAGAGGCCACGCGATCCGGTGCCATGCCTGCTCACCGAGATCTTCGCACTACGGCTCGGCAGGCCGGTCTCCGCCGAGGACCTCGGCATGCCGGCCGTCATCACCCCCCTCGATCTCGGGCAGGAGTTCACGCACACGTGGCAGGAGGGGATCGCGACCGTGACGGCGCTGTGGCGGGCCGATGTAGAGAGACGCAGATTCCTGATCGACTCGACGTTCGCGATAGGAGCAGGCTCCGTCGGAGCCGTACGCTGGCTGACATCGCCCGCTGAAGGGCGCCCGAGCGGCATGGGGACACGGCGGGTGGGCCGTGCCGACATCGCCGCCATCCATGAGGTCACCCGATCCTTCGGTGAGCTCGACAATCGTTTCGGCAGCGGGCGCGTCAGGTCGTCCGTCGTCAAATACCTCGACACCGCCGTCTCCCCGCTGCTCAAGAACGGCTCGTACGGGCAGAGCACCGGCAGGCAGCTCGCCTCCGCGGCCGCGGAGCTGACCCGCCTGGCCGGCTGGATGGCCTACGACATGGAGCAGCACGGCCTCGCCCAGCGCTATCTGATCCAGGCCCTGCGCCTGGCCAGGGGCGCCGACGACCAGACCCTGGGCGGCGAGATCCTCGCCGGGATGGCCCACCAGGCCATCTACATCGGCCAGCCGGCCCACGCCCTCGACCTGGCCAGGGCCGCGCAGATGGCGGCCCGCAAGGCGGGAGTGCGCACCCTGCTCGCCTCCGCGCACGTCCTGGAGGCCCACGCGCACGCCGGCCTGGGCGACGCCCGCTCCTGCGGGGGGAGCCTGCACGAGGCCGAGCGCGCCTTCGACGTCCGCAGGCCCGACGACGAGCCCAAGTGGCTCAGCTACTTCGACGAGGCCTACCTGTCGGCGAAGTTCGCCCACTGCTTCCGCGACCTGGGGGAGGGCGAGCGGGTGGTGCACCAGGCGCGGCGCTCGCTCGACATGGACTCCCGTTACGTCCGGGGCCGGATGTTCAACCTGTCGCTGCTGGCCGCCGGGCTGCTGCAGTGCGGGGAACTGGAGGAGGCGTGCTCGGCCGCGGCCGGTGCGCTGGCTCTGGGGGGTGAGCTGCAGTCGGCCAGGTCGCGGTCCTACGCGGCCGATCTGCGGCGGCGGCTGGAGCCGTACAAGCAGGAGAAGCCCGTGATGGCGCTGCGCGAGCGCGCTCGCCAGCTCAGCCTTGTGTAAGAAACGGTAAGGCCCGGGCCGTCATGGCCCGGGCCTTACCGCCGATCACGTGGTGCTTACTTCAGCAGCTCGCCGTTCGGGCCCACGACGGACTTGGTCGCCGCGTAGTTGGCCTTGTTGTAGACGTCGGCGGTCTCGCCGTCGAAGATGGCCGAGCTGATGTAGTCGATCCGGCCGTTCTCGTCGTTGTCGTAGTACATGCTGGTCACGCCGTTGACGTAGCCGGTGCGCTTGGCGTTGTTGTACTTGAGCAGCCACGGGCCGCCGTCGGCGCCCGGGGTCATCGAGCACTTGAGCACCTGGTGCGTCTCGACCCTGAACGTGTTGACCTGCCAGCTCTTCGTGCCGGTCTTGCCCGCGCACCACTTCGGCGTGACGCCGCTGAAGGGACGGTCGCCGTCGGGGTGCGAGGCGCTCGGGTAACCGAAGACCGTGACCGGCTGGTTGAGCGGCTGGTTCCAGGAGAAGCCCTGACCGCCGACGACGTCGCCGAGCCGGCCCATGTCCTTGGCGATGCCGAGGATGTAGCGGGCCTCGTAGTACTTACGCTCGGTGCCCGGCTTCACCCACTTCTGGGTGTAGTAGTGGATGACCGTGTAGTTGCCGCGCTTGTCGGGGCCGGTGCCCTTGTCGCCCGGGCCCTTGTAGGCCTGCCACTGCGTCTTCGTGAGGTGCTCCACGACCGGCTCGCCGAACTTGAAGCCCTGGCCCCGTCCGGTCCTGGCGGCGGCGTAGGCCTGCTTGGAGACCTCGACCTTCTCCACGACGGCGTCCGGGTGGTCGGGACCGGCCAGCTGGGCGTCCTTGGCGCCCACGGACCAGCAGTGGCCCAGGTTGAGCTGGCACTTGCGGAACTCCTCCGCGCTGACCTCGCGCGGCTTGACCCACTTGTCGCCGGCGAACTCCTTGAATTCCTTCCAGGAGACCTCCTTCTCGGCGCCCAGCATGAAGCCGTTGTGCACCGCGACGAAGGCGTAGTCGCCGTCGTAGTCGTCGTAGGTGTCGAGGTCGTAGGCGGTGAAGGCGTAGGCGCCGACGTAGACGCCCCAGGGGGCCCGGCCCTGGTAGTAGCCGGGGATGAAGATCCACTTCTGGTAGACGTCGTCACCGTGCTCGTACACGCAGTGGCCGGCGGTGGCCACCAGGTTGCGGTTACGGGACTGGATGGAGGTGGCCGAGCACCAGCGGTACTGGCCCTTGGAGTCGAGGAAGAAGACCTTGCCGATGGTCTTGGGCAGGTTGACGTTCTTCGAGGCGCCGGCCTTGGCGGTGGTGGTGGGGCCGGTCATGCCGGGCTTGCCGTCGGGGGCGCCCTTGCTGCCCGTGCTGACGAGCTTGGGAACCTGCTTGGAGTCCAGGTTGTACTGAGTGGCCTTCTTGAGCGCGGCCCCGTTGGAGTCGAGCCAGAAGGCGGCGGCTCCGTAAGCGTCGGCCGGCTTCGGGAGGAGGTTGTCGGTCGCCCAGTTGGGCGCGGCGTTGGCGGGCGGGGCGAGGACGGCGGCGCTCAGGCCGACAGCGGCGAGGGGGACGAGCAGGCGCTTCACGGAAGGACTCCACAGTTGTCAAAAAGGGTGTAAAAACCCTATCGACCCATTGGTCACTCTAGTAAGGGGTTTCGCGCAATTTCCAGCAGAAAGGCCGAAGGGCCCGGCTGGCAGCCGAGCCCTTCGGGTGAAGCATGCGAACGATGACTAGGTCGTCGTTCTTGTCCTGCTGGGAACTACTTGACGAGCTTGCCGGACCACGACTTGGACGCGGCGCTGTAGATCGCGGCCGTCTCACCGTCGAAGTACGGCGAGGTGATCGTGTCGTAGCGCTTGTTCTTGTCGCTGTCCATGACCAGGCTCGTGACACCGTTGACGTAGCCGAGGCGCTTGGCGTTGCTGTACTTGAGCAGCCACGGGCCACCCGCGTAGCCACCGGTCACGGCGCACTTCAGGGAGATGTGCTCCTCGACCTTGAACTCGGGGGCCTTGGTGACGTTCTTGCCAGTCTTGCCGTAGCACCACTTCGGCGTGACACCGGTGTAGGGCTTGTTGCCGTCCGGGTGCGCACCCTGCGGGTAACCGAAGGTGCGGACGTACTTGCCGGTCGGCTGGTTCCACGCGAAGCCCTGGCCACCGACGTTGTCGCCCAGGCGGCCACCGCTCTTCAGCTCGCGACCAACGATGTTGGGCTCGAGGCGGACGAAGCGGGCGACCTTGCCGGGCTTGAACCACTTCTGCACGTAGTAGTGCGTGATGGTCCAGTTGCCGCGGGCGTCCTTGGCAACCGTCGCCGGGTACTTGAACTTGTTGTCGTTCTGGAGCTTCTTGTACGCGATGGCCTCGTTGAGGGTCACGTTCTCGACGACGGGCTCGCCGAACTTCTTGCCGTTACCCTGGCCGACACCAGCGGCGTCGTAGAAGGCCTTGCTGACCTCGAAACGGTCGACCACAGCGCCGGGGTAGTCCGGGCCGGTGGCCTCGTCAGCCTTGCCCGGGTCCACGTCGTAGTAGTCGGTGGTCGCGGGGTCGAGCTTGCCCTTCTTGTACTCGGCCTCGGTGACCTCGACGTCCTTGACGAACTTCTCGCCCTGGTACGCCTCGTAGGTCTTCCAGTCCACAACCTTCGAGGACTTCTGGACACCCGCGAGGGCGTCGTAGACGGTCACGAAGGCGTAGTCGCGGTCGAAGTCCTCGTAGACCTCGAAGTCGTAGTGGGTGAACGCCTGCTTGCCCACGTAGATGCCGAACGGGGTCTTGCCCTGGTAGTAGCCGGGCACGAAGACCCAGCGGGACACGACTTCCTTGTTCGCCGCGATGTCGTAGACGCAGTGGCCGGCGGTGGCGACCAGGTTGCGGTACTGCGACTGGATGGAGGTGCCGGAGCACCAGTACAGCTTGCCGTCACGGCCCTCGAAGAAGACCTTGCCGATGGACTTCGGCAGGTTCACGTTCTGGGTCTTGGCGACGGTCTTCTTCTCCTCGCCGATGGGCGCGGTGACCCCCGGCTTGGTGTCCGCGCTATAGCCACCACCGCGGACGATCTTGTCGACCTCGAGAACGTCGGGGCTGAAAGCCACGGCGCCCTTGAGGGCGGCGTTGTTGGACTTGGTCCAGAACTCCACGACCTCTTCGGCCTGGGCCTGCGTCTTGGCGAGATCGGCGTTCTCGATGACGTTGTCAGCCTGCGCCGTGCCGGCGAGACCGGCAGCGAGGAGACCAGTGGCCAGAATGGCGCCACCGGCCGGGAGGAGGATGCGCTTCAAGGTAACTCCTTGCGCTGTCGTGGAACGCCTCTTGCGTCCCATGCGTCAGTAAAGGGATAGCCAGGAACATACAGTGTCGATCTTGAGCTCGGGTAGCTGATCTGAAAGGAAAAGTCGCGACAAGCCGGGCGTGATCGTTCTGTGATGTTTAAAAGGCTGATGCGCAGGAGCTGTGTGAAGCTTCAGTTGTCACCATTTGGCCTGATCAACATAAGGATGTTGTCAAAGTGGCCATGGGTACGGAGACGTCCTCTTGATCCGGTCTCGCGAAACAATGTGACACAGATCACATCGACTTGATGGCACCGTCTGGGCGTCCCATGCGTCCAAACGCCTTCACCTCGCCGGAGAAAAGCAGAGGGGCCCGGCAGGATGCCGGGCCCCACGCTCGCAACAGTTGAACGGACGGTCAGGGACCGGTCGCTAACCGCTACTTAGACGATCTTGCCGGACCACGAAGCGGCCGCGGCCTTGTAGACGGTGTTGGTCTCGCCGTCGAAGTACGGCGACGAGATGTAGTCCACGCGGCCGTTCTTGTCCTGGTCGTTGAAGGTGCTGGTGACACCGTTCACGTAGCCGAGACGCTTGGAGTTGCTGTACTGGAACAGCCACGGGCCACCGTCGGCGCCCTCGGTCATGGCGCACTTGAGAGCGACGTGCTCCTCGATCTTCTTGGCGGCGGAGCCGACAAGCTTGCTCGAGGTCTTGCCGTAGCACCACTTGGGCGTGATGCCGGTGTAGTTCTTGTTGCCGTCGGGGTGCGCGCCGGCCGGGTAGCCGAACACGCGGACGTACTTGCCGGTCGGCTGGTTGTACGCGAAGCCCTGACCGCCGACGTTGTCGCCGAGGCGACCAGCGTCGAGGGTGGCGCCGTCGACGATGAGGAAGACGGTCTTGTAGAACTTCGTGTCCGTGCCGGGCTTGTACCACTGCTGGACGAAGAAGTGGGTGATCGTCCAGTTGCCGCGACGGTCCTGCTGGACCTTCGCCGGGTACTTCTTGTCGTCCTTCGCCTGGTTGGCCTTGTAGGCGGCGGCCTCGTTGTCGGTCACGATCTCGGTGATGGGCTCACCGAACTTGCGGCCGTTGCCCTGACCCACGCGAGCCGCGCGGTAAAGGGCCTCGGAGACCTCGACCTTGCCGACGACGGCGCCGGGGTAGTCGGGGCCGGTCGCCTCAGGCGCCGAGCCACGCTTGGCCCAGTAGGCCTCGGTCCGGGTGGGGTCGAGCTTGCCCGCGCGGAACTCCTCGCGGCTGATCTCGACGTCCTTGGCGTCCTTGATGCCCTGGTACTTGTCCCACTCGGCCTTGGAGACCTGCTTGGCCTGGCCACCCTCGACCTTGACGCCGTTGTAGACGGTCACGAACGCGTAGTCGCGGTCGTAGTCCTCGTAGACGTCGAAGTCGTAGTGGGTGAAGGCCTGCTTGCCGACGTAGATGCCCCAAGGAGCACGGCCCTGGTAGTAACCGGGGACGAAGACCCACTTGGTCATGACGTCCGAGTTGGTGGCGGTGTCGTAGACGCAGTGCCCGGCCGTGGCGACCAGGTTGCGGTACTGCGACTGGATGGAGGTGGCGGAGCACCAGCGCTTCTCGCCCTTGCTGTTGACGAAGAACACCTTGCCGATGGTCTTCGGCAGGTTGACGTTCTGCGTCTTGGCGGTGCTCTTCTTCTCCTCGCCGATCGGCGCGGTCACGCCGGGCTTGGTGTCGGCGCTGTAGCCGCCCTTGCTCTGCAGCCGGGCGACGTCGGTCTTGCTGTCCCAGACGTTGGACTCCTTGGCGGCCTTGAGGGCAGCGCCGTTGTTCTCCGCCCAGAAATCCGCGATGGCCTTCGCGTTGGCAGCGGACGTCGCCATGTTGTCCTTGGCGACGTCGGTGTCAGCCGAGGCCGTACCGGCGAGGCCGGCGGCCAGAAGGCCGGTGGCCAGAAGGGCGCCACCGGCGGGGATGAGGATGCGCTTCAAGGGAACTGCTCCTTGCTCTGTCGTGGGTCGCAACATGCGTCCCATGCGTCAGTAAAGGGATAGCAAGGAACATAGCGTGGTGATCTCCGCAGGTGGAACCCGGTTTGGCGGATCGGGTAGACGCCCTTACCGCCGTGACCTTTCCGTTACCAGTCAGAGATCTTCGCGCGCCGTGATGTGAAAGTTACGTTTGCGCAGGGTGTGAGTGGGTTATCGCTTACGGCACGAAAGTTCCGTTAGCATTCGTCGCAGAGCGTAGTCGGTTATATGTGACTCAGATCACAGGAACCAGATTTGGGCCTGCCCCGTCTAAGTTTGCCCGATCCTCACAGGTGATCTTCAGGATCGGGCCGGAAGCGTTCAGATCCGGGCTCCTGAGGCCGCTTCTCGTCGGCCCGCACGGGCTTCCCAGGGCCTCTGAGATCCCTTGCGCGGGGCCTGGAAACGCGAACGAGGGCCTCGGTGAGAACCGAGACCCTCGTCTGCTCGCGCGTGACTTACTTGTACAGCTCCCCGTTCGGGCCGACGATCTTGCCCGACCAGACGTTCTTGGCCGCGTTGTAGACGCCGGCCGTCTCGCCGTCGAAGTACGGCGAAGTGATGTAGTCGATCCGGTCGTTGCCGTCCTGGTCGGCGAACGTGCTGGTGACGCCGTTCACGTAACCGAGGCGCTTGCCGTTGCTGTAGTTGAGCAGCCAGGGCCCGCCGTCGAAGCCGGGCGTCACGGCGCACTTGAGGCCGATGTGCTCCTCGATCTTCAGCCAGGACGCGCCCACCGCCTTGGAGGTGGTCGTGCCGTAGCAGTACTTCGGCGTCACGCCGCTGTACGGCCGGTTGCCGTCAGGGTGCGGCGCCGACGGGTAGCCGAACGCGCGCACCGCCTTGCCCGTGGCCTGGTTCCAGGCGAAGCCCTGACCGCCGACGTTGTCGCCCAGCCGCCCCGCGTCCTTGGACAGCAGGATGTAGTGGTGGCCGCCCCACGACCGCTTCGGGCCGGTGAAACGCTGGTAGTCCTTGCGGTTGACCTGCTTGACACCGTTGAACTGGATGCCGTTGTAGACGGTGACGAACGCGTAGTCGCGGTCGTAGTCCTCGTAGGTGTCGAAGTCGTAGTGGGTGAAGGCCTGCTTGCCGACGTAGATCCCCCACGGCGTCTTGCCCTGGTAGTAGCCGGGGACGAAGACCCACTTGTCCAGCGTGGAGGAGTTGCTGTCGGTGTCGTACACGCAGTGTCCGGCCGTGGCGACCAGGTTGCGGTAGTTCGACTGGATGGAGGTGGCCGAGCACCAGCGGAACTTGCCGTGGGCGTCGACGAAGAAGACCTTGCCGACGGTCTTGGGCAGGTTCACGTTCTGGGACGATCCGGTGGATCTGGACTCGCCGGTCGGCGCCGTGAGGCCGGGCTTGCCGTCGGGGGTGTAGCCGCCCTTGGAGACGACCTTCCGCACTTCCTTCGAGTCCCACGTGTACTGCGTCGCAGACCGGAGCGCCTTGCCGTTCGAGGCCAGCCAGAAGGAGGCGACGGAGACGGCGTCGGCGGAGTTGCGGGCCATCGGGTCGTGGGCGATGTCGTTGTCCGCCTGCGCCGTGCCGGACAGGCCGGCGGCGAGCAGACCGGTCGCCAGGAGGGCGCCGCCGGCGGGGAGGAGGGTTCGCTTCAAGGTAACTCCAGGTTGCGCTGACATGAGGCGCATCGTGCGCCTCCGAAACTCAGCTAATGGACAGCCCGGAACCTACAGCTTTGCCTGTGTTCGTGTGACGCACGGGAAGATCGGGTCACCGGTGGGAGCGTGGCCCGTGGTCCAGCCGGATGAAGAAGCCGCTGATCACGCCAAGTGACCAGCCGGTTGCTATGACTTACGTCACATTTGACACGGTGGCCTGTGCCGCCGCCCGGCGGTAGACCTCTCCGGTCGTGGTGTCGAAGTAAGGCGACGACACCGCGTCGTAGCGGTCTCTGGCGTCCCTGTTCCAGGTCAGGCTGTTGACGCCGTTGAGGCTGCCGAGCTTGCGGGTTTTGTCGTAACCGATCACCCAGGGGCCGCCGCTGGCGCCGTGGCTGAAGTCGCACGGCTGAAGCTCGACGCCCTTCTGCAGGTCGAGGCCGGGGGCCACGGTGTAGCGGGTGCCGCGCTCGGGGCACTCCAGCAGCGTCTTGCCGTCGAACGGGCGCGAGCCGTCGGGCTGCGCGCCCGCCGGGTAGCCGAAGGGCCTGGCGGTGTACGAGCCGGGCTTCTTGTTCAGCTCGATCCCCAGGCCGCCCACGTTGTCCTGGAGCCGGCCGACGTCCTGCATGACGTAGTCGCCGTTCTTGGCGACCCAGGTGAACCCGCGGTTCACCGTGACGAAGGCGTAGTCGTAGTCGTAGTCGACCTTGCCCATCCAATCCTCGTGCAGGCTGATCGAGGCGCCCACATAGATGCCGTCAGGCGTCTCGCCGTTGGCGCCCGGGTTGGGGACGAAGATCCAGTAGTCGGCGGGCTTGGCCTGGCGCGAGTCGTACGCGCAGTGCGCGGCCGTGGCGACGACGCTGCGGTTCTTGGCGGCGATCGAGCTGGCGGAGCACCAGTACTCCTTGTCGCCGAAGCGGAAGAAGACCTTTCCCATGGTCATCGCGGAGCCCTTGCGCGGCAGTGCTGGCGCGACGCTCTGGGCGGCGATCGATCGACTCACCCCGGCCACGGGGTTGGCGGGGGCGGCCGCGGCGGCGGTCGTGCTCGCCGGGGCGGCGGCGCCGGGGGTGGCCGGGCTGTAGCTGTCGCTCTTCTTCAGGCGGTCGGGCTTCCAGTAGTTCGCGACCCGCTTCACGTCCGCGAGCGTCCTGGCCAGCGGGACGGCGTACACCTTGCTGATGGGCGCGGCGGCGGTGGCGGTCCCCGTGAGGGCGGGCAGCATCAGCAGCGCGCTGCTCAGCGCAGCCGCCGCTAGGTGCCGGGCCCGGGGGATCATGAAATGCGCCTTTCTTGGGGTCGTAAGGGTGGATTTTTCCAGATGTACAGACTGTATTGCAGCTTGGATAGAGATTCGTTACCTGATCAAGGGTGCATCGTGAACTATAAGGACACTGTCAGCCGAACACTCCCGATACACGTTAATGATCATTAGCAAGTTGGCATAGTCGCAGGTCAGGCCGGGTGTGGTTGCGTATGTCCGCGCGCGCTAATGCGCGCATTCCCGGTCATGATCAGGATCGTTCCAGTGGCGCACGCCACGTTGCCGCGGCCCCATTCCCGGCCCAGGGGAAGGCCCCGGATCCACTGGGGAACCGGGGCCCGGGTGCAGGCTCGCTCAGCGCTCATTCACTGCTCGCTCAGTGCTTGCCGACTGCTCGATCAGTGCTCGTTCACTGCTCGATCGGTGCTTGATCAGCGCCAGTTGCCGGTCCAGCGGTTGGCGGCGGCCTTGTAGACCTTGTAGGTGTCGGTGTTGAAGTACGGCGACGAGATGTGGTCGTACCGGTCGTTGCCGTCGGTGTCCCACGCGACGCTGTTGACGCCGACCAGGTAGCCGGTCCGCGACGCGCTCTTGTAGTTGTAGATGAACGGCCCGCCGCTCGCGCCGGCGGTGAAGGAGCACTTGAAGCCGATGTGCTCCTGGAGGTTGTACTTCCTGGCCTCGGGCATCGGCTTGGTCTTGCCGTAGCAGTACTTCATGGTGCGGCCGGTGAACGGCTTGTCGCCGTCGGGGTGCTCGCCCGCCGGGTAGCCGAAGGAGAACACGTTCAGCTTGGTGCTCCGGTTCCAGGTGAAGCCCTGGCCACCGACGTTGTCACCGAGCCGGCCGACGTTCTTGACCGTCCACTTCCACTTGCCGCCGACCTTCTCCCACTTGACCTTGATGCCGTTGAAGACGTTGACGAACGCGTAGTCGTAGTCGTAGTCCTCCTTCACCACGAAGTCGTCGTGCGCGTTGAACGTCTTGGCGGCGTAGATGCCGTAGGGCGCCTTGCCCTCCCAGACCTTGTCGCCGTCCCAGTAGGACGGGATGAAGATCCAGTTGTCGTAGAAGGTGTTCTTCTTGGTGTCGTACACGCAGTGGGCGGAGGTCGCCACGAGGTTGCGGTACTTGCTCTGCACCGAGCTGGCCGAGCAGTAGCGCCAGTTCTTCGGGTTGCGCGGGTCGGCCTTGGGCAGCGTGAAGAAGACGCGGCCGACCGTGTTGGGCAGGTTGACGTGCTTGCTCTTCTTGGACTTCGTCTTCTCCGCGCCGATCGGCGGAACGGAGCCGGCGGGACCGTCGGGGGAGTCGTTCCTGCCCTTGACGCCCTTGGTGGACAGGTCGACGCCGTCGTCGTAGTCGGTGGCCAGCTTGATGCGGTCCGGCGTCCAGAACTGGACCGCCTGCTCAGCAGGGGTGGCCGAGTTCCTGGACACGACGTCCGAGGGTGCGGTCGCGCTCGCCGCGCCGCCGCTGACCATTCCCGCCGCCAGCCCGATGGCCACGAGGCCGGCGAGGGGGATCGCGATGCGCCTTGCTCGGGAATTCATGGAGCTCCTCTCAGCTTTCGGCGGCCCAGAGCGGGGTACTGCGCCCCGGTGGGCCAGGAAAACGTTGGGAACGTTAATGAACGGCCCGAGCCGGCCGCCAGGAAACGACGTGAAAAAGCATGGGCCGGTTCCATTCCGTTATAGAAATAGCGAGTTCGCATGTATTCTGAATTAGCATTTCCGCAGGTCATCTGCCTGATTTATTTTCTCTGACCACAGCGGTAACGCCAATTATCAAGCGCCACTCCTTATCAACCGAACCTTGTTCTGGTTAGATGGCGGCATGGATCCTCGCACGCCCTGTCTCATTGGCATCGCCCAACTCACCATTCGCGAACAGCCGGGCCCTGAACCGCTGGATCTGTGGGAGTCGGTCGCTCGCGCCGCCGCGGACGACGCGCGGCTGCCCGTCGGGCGGCTCGACTCGATCCAGATCGTCCACACCGACTCGTGGCAGTACGACTCGCCGGTCGGCCGCCTCGCCGAACGCCTCGGTGCCACGCCGCGCCACCAGGTCTACTCCAAGGTCAGCGGTACGGCTCCGCAGTTGCTCATCGGCGCCGCCGCGGCCGGGATCGCGGCGGGCGAGCTGGAGTCCGCGCTGGTCACGGGGGCCGAGGCGCTGGCCACGCGGCGGGCGTACCGGAAGGCGGGCGAGCACGCGCCATGGAGCCACCCCGCGGATCCACGGCCTCCATACGGGTGGGAGCGGCCGCCGCATCCCTCGGCGCTGGCGCACGGGTTGTTCCTGCCGGTGCACACCTATCCGATCATGGAGACGGCGCGGCGGGCGGCGATCGGGCTCTCCATCGAGGAGGAGATGCGCGAACGGGCCCGGATCATGGCTCCGATGACCGAGGTGGCGGCGGCGAACCCGCACGCCTGGCGCCGGGTCGCGCGCACCCCCGACGAACTGCTCGACCGCTTCGTCGGCTGGCCGTACACCAGAAGCACCGTGGCCGTGCTGGAGGTGGACCAGGCGGCGGCCGTCGTGCTTGCCAGCTCGCGACTGGCCGACCGGCTCGGGGTGCCCCAGGATCGGCGGGTCTACCTGCGCGGATGGGCGTACGCGGAGGACACCTGGGAGGTGGCGGCGCGGCCCGGGCTCGGCTCCTCGCCGGCCATCGCCGCCGCCGCGCGGGCCGCGTTCGAGCGCGCCGGGCTCGGGCTGGACGACATGCACGCGCTCGACCTCTACAGCTGTTTCGCGATCGCGCTGCGGCTGGCGTGCGACGCGATCGGGCTCGACCCGCTGGACCCGCGCGGGCTCACGGTCACGGGCGGGCTGCCGTACGCGGGCGGGCCGGCCAGCGACTACGTGCTGCACTCCACCTCGACGATGGCGGGGCTGCTGCGGGCCCAGTCGGGGCACGGGCTGGTCACCGGAGTGGGGATGCACCTGACCAAGCACACGTACGCGGTGTGGTCGAGCTCGCCGGGCGGGCGGCTGGGCGGTGCCTCGCCGGTGCACACGTCCGAGGAGGTGCCCATCGTGGCGTCGTACGAAGGGGCGGGGAAGGTGGCCGGCTACTCGGTGGCGCACGGGCCTGGGGGAGCCGCCGAGAAGGGGTTCCTGGTGGTGGAGGTGCCAGGAGGGCGGGCTTACGCGGTGGTGGAGGAGGCGAACCTGCTCGCGGAGGCGGAGGAGCGGGAGCTGGTGGGGCGGGAGGTGCGGGTGACGACCGATGGGAAGGTCAATGCGGCCTCCTGGTGACTCCAACTTAGCGGCAAATCTGTGACCGGGTGACTACTATCTGATGTTGACATTTTTATGTCAGCGCCGGACGCTGGAGTCATGCGGAGGACAACGGTGCGCATCGACGAAACGCTCCTCAACGAGGCGAAGGCGTACGCGGCGAAAAACGGACGAAGTCTCACCTCAGTCATGGAGGATGCCTTGCGACAACTGCTCAACCGCTCCGCGGAGGTGGCCCAGCGGCCCCGCGTGGAGCTGATCACCTCACCGTGCGAGCCCGGCTACCACGCATGGGTGCAGCAGAGGCTCGACGCGGGCGACAAGCTGGAGCACATCGCCTACGACCTGGGCGACGCGGAGCGACTCCCGGAGGCGTTCGATGCTCCTCGCTGACACCAACGTCCTCGTCAACGCGTTCCGGCGCGAATCCGCCGACCACGATCGCTGCCTGGCCGTCGTCGATGAGATGGTCAATGGCGACTCCAGCTACGCCGTGAGCGACTTCGTCGTCAACGGGTTCCTCCGGATGGTCACCAACCGGCGCATCTACCTCAAGCCCGACCGGCTCGAAGACGCCCGGGCCTTCGCCGCGTCCTACCGCAACCAGCCGCACGCGTCGGTGGTCACGGCCGAGGACCGGCACTGGGAGATCTTCACCCGGCTCAGCCGTCAGGTCGGCGCCACCGGCAACCTCGTCCCTGACGCCTATCTCGCCGCACTCGCCATCGAGCACGGTTGTGAATTCGTGACCTGCGATCAGGATTTCGCCAAGTTCGAGGGCTTGCGCTGGAGGTCGCCCCTGAACTGAACTGGAGTTCAAGGGCGCAAGCCGGCACCGACTCGGCTAGGAACGTCGTGGCGGAACAGTTCGACGTCATCGAGGCAGGCGAGCGCGGCCGCCGCCGGTGGACAGGGCTGCTGGTGGTGCTGGCGCTCCTGCTCATCCCCGTTATCGGCCTGCTCGTGAGCCGGGACCCCGAGCCCGAAGCCGAGTCCGAGCCCTCTGCCGCGACCGCGACCCCTGAGCCCATCAGGTCCCTGACCCGGCTGGACAACGCACCCAACATCGTCAACCCGCCCGCCGTGCGCAAGCAGGGAGACGAGGTCATCCAGGTGGTGTTCCCCCACGGCGTGCGGGCCGAGGTGCGTTATCCGGCCGAGCTGGATCTCGACGACATGGGGTCACGGCCGTTCCATGGAGCCTGGGTGGAGGGCCGCTTCCGCCAGTTCGTCGCCCCGTACGGTGGCGAGCTGGAGGTCACCCGCGGCGGGCAGCCGATCAGAAACTACGCCCCCAACGTGACCCTCTGGCCGCGCCAGGCCGGCAGCGGCTTCTACGGGCAGGTGCTGCTGTTCGAGTTCGGGCCGTGGCGGCTGGCGATGTACGACCGGGGGCAGGGGCTGACGTTCGACCAGCGGCTGTCGCTGGCCCGCAACCTGCGCGGGCGGGTGACCAAGGACGGCTTCCTCGTCCTGTCGGCCCGCCGCGACATCCGGCTGACCAGGCCGGGGGAGCAGGTCCAGGGCCATCCGGTCGGGCCTCAGCTGTGGTTCGGGGGTGGTGCGGGGCAGATGGTAGCCCTCGTACCGACACCCGACTGCGCCGACGACCGCGCCCTGCCGGACGTCATCGAGGGCCGGGGCCGCCCGAGCGAGACGGTGTGCCGCGGCGACATGCTGATCGCCGTCACCGGCTCGACGGAGTTCAGGAAGCAGGCGATCGAAGGGATCCGGGTCACGGTGAAGTGACCCCAGGCGCTGGTCGGGGGCGTCGGGGACCTGCCGGATGCTTACCGGGTAGCGCTGGGGGAGCATCGGGCGGTTGCTGGGGAGTGCCGGGGGTTCGTCGGGTGGTGTCGCGCGGTGCCGGGCTCGGAAGTGGGGGTGTCGGGGCAGTGCCGGGCCCTTGTCGGGTGGTGCTGCGGGGTGTCTGCCGGGCAGCGCAGCGGATTTGGTATCGCGTGTGGTGGTGTGCGTGCTGCCTGCGCTGTTGCCGCTGTCGCTTGCTGTTGCGCTGCTGCCCGGGGCGGTGTCGTGCAGCGCTGGGATTTGTCGCCAAGCCCCACGCTGCGCGGCCTCGCCCAGCGGGCAACCAAATCCGCGGGACCATCTGGCGGACACCCAACAGACTCACAACTTCGTTCGACAGGAGCCCGGCGTAGCACGGCCCGACGAATGCCCACCAGTCAGCGACACCGCCCGACACGCCCGGCACTGGTCAGAGAAAGCCTGCCGCCACCCAGCAAGCGCTCTGGGAGGGTGGCGGGGTGGGGTGATCGGGTTGAAGTAGGGTGCGGCCATGTTCGCCGTAACCGCCACACAGACCGATCCCGACAACCCGCTCGCCGGCCTGACGCTGGGCGAGCGACCCGAGCCGAAGGCGCCGGACGGGTGGACGACCGTCTCGGTGCGGGCCGCCGCGCTCAACCACCACGACGTGTGGACGCTCAAGGGCGTCGGCATCCGGCAGGACCGGCTGCCGATCGTGCTCGGCTGCGACGCCGCCGGCGTGGACGAGGACGGCAACGAGGTGATCGTGCACTCCGTGATCGGCACCGGTGCCGACGAGACGCTCGATCCCAAGCGCACGCTGCTGTCCGAGCAGCACGACGGTACGTTCGCCGAGCGGGTGGCGGTGCCGCGCCGCAATCTGGTGCCCAAGCCGGCCTCGCTCAGCTTCGAGCACGCGGCCTGCCTGCCGACGGCGTGGCTGACCGCGTACCGGATGTTGTTCGACAAGGCCGGGCTGGAGCCCGGCTCGACCGTGCTGGTGCAGGGCGCTGGCGGTGGTGTCGCCACTGCGGTGATCGCGCTCGGACGGGCCGCCGGGTACCGGATCTGGGCCACCAGCCGTTCGGAGAGCAAGCGGGAACGGGCCCTGCAACTGGGCGCCGACCAGGTCTTCGAGCCGGGTGCGCGGCTGCCGGAACGGGTGGACGCGGTCATGGAGACCGTCGGCCAGGCCACCTGGGATCATTCGCTCAAATCGCTCAAGCCCGGCGGGCGCATCGTCGTCTCCGGCGCCACCAGCGGCGCGGTTCCGCCCGCCGACCTGAACCGGGTCTTCTTCCTGCAGTTGTCCGTGATCGGTTCCACGATGGGGACGCGGGAGCAGCTCGGGCGACTGGCGGTGTTCCTGGAGCAGACGGGGCTGCGGCCGGAGATCGACCGGGTGCTGCCGCTGACCGAGGCCCGAGACGGGTTCGCCGCCATGGCGTCAGGGGAGATCTTCGGAAAGATCGTCTTTGCCGTCTGAATAAGTGATGGGTTACTTCTGACGCTTCCGGGTGATACAAGAGGTAGTGGTTGTGTCACCCGGGAGGTTGTCATGATGCACATCGAGCCCTTCGGCCCAGGTTCGATGCACTGGGACACGACCGGCGAATACCGCAACCTGCTCGTGGCCGGCAGCGCGCTGGTGCTCCAGACCATGCATCCGGCGGTCGGCGCGGCGGTGGCCGAGCACTCCACGTACAAGGACGACCCGTGGGGGCGACTGGAGCGCACGCTCGTGTCCGTGCAGAAGTGGGTGTACGGCGGCGCCGACGGCCCGGCCGAGGGGCGGCGGCTCAGGGAGCTGCACAAGCCGATCAGCGGAGTGGACGAGAGCGGCCGGCACTACCACGCGCTGAACGGCGAGGCGTGGGCTTGGGTGCATCTGTCGCTGTTCGAGCGGTTCATCGTGCTCAACCGCTATTTCGGCACCCCGTTCACGCGCGACCGGGAGCGGCGCTTCTACGCCGAGTCGCGGCAACTCGGCGCGATCCTGCGGGTGCCCGAGCGGGAGTTGCCCGAGGACCTGGACGCGTTCTGGCGCTACTTCGACCGGATGGTGGCCGAGCGGCTGGAGGCGCATCCGACCGCGCTCGACGTGCTCTCGGTCATGCGCGGCACCCCGGCGCCGCCCGGGCTGCCCGCTCCGCTGCGCCGGTTGTGGACGCCAGTGGGTGCCGGGGCGGGTGAATTCAACTACTTCCTCACGGTCGGCACCTTGCCGTCCGCCGTGCGAAGGAAGCTCGGCCTGCGCTGGACGGGCCGCGAGGAGCGGCGGCTGCGGCATCTCGGGCACGCGGTGGCCATGCTGACCCCGCGCCTGCCTGAGCGCCTGCGCTACATGCCCATCGCCTACCACGCCCGTAAGGCGGCCCGCGCCTCCCGCCGCCCCGACCGAAACCACCTCCGCTCCGCGTAGGAGGTGTTGTGACGGGGTTCTCCGCGGGGTGCGGCTTGCTGGATGAACCTGGGGGAACGCCGACTCCATCTCGTTTCGTCGGACGCCGGGAGCAGCCGGATCCGCTCCCGGTCCGCCTGGGTGTGGGGTGAGGTCAGCGGTCGAGGATGTCGTGGATGGTGCGGCTGGTCTCGTGCAGTGACGTCCGCAGTTCGTCCAGTTGCTCCGGGGTGAGCCGGGCCTGTGACGCCTCCTCGCGGACCTGGGCGACGAAGTCTGCCAGCAGTTCGCCCAGCTCGGCGTCCAACGCGGCCCTGTTGGCGGACGCGCCGGACGGCTGGCCGCCGAGTGTGGCCCAGACCTCCGACCAGATCCGGCGCCACTCCCCGCTGAGCCGCTCGCCCTCGTCCTGCCAGTGGGTGGCGTGTTCCATCCACTGGCGCTTCTGCTGCTCCCTGAGGCGCCTGATGTCCTCTTTCTGCTTCTGGCGCAGCCGCCTGGTGTCCTCGGCCGCGCCCGTGCGTACGTCCTTGGCCATCCGGGTCAGCTCGTCGCGCAGCGACTTGACCGTGTCGCGGACGTCCTCCTTGACCTCGCGGGCGATGTCGCGCACCGAGGCGGAGATCTCCTGCTCCAGGTCGTCGAGCTCGTCGAGCCGGGCGTTCAGCTCCTCGCGGCCCTTGTCGGTGATCGAGAACACCTTCTTGCCCTCGACCACCTCGTGCGTCACCAGGCCCTCCTCCTCCAGGCGGGCCAGACGCGGATAGATCGTGCCAGGAGAGGGCGAGTAGACGCCGAGAAAGCGGTCCTGGAGCAGCCGGATGACCTCGTAGCCGTGGCGCGGGCTCTCTTCCAGCAGCTTGAGCAGGTACAGCCGGAGCCGGCCGTGACCGAAGACAGGGCTCATTCCTTCTCTCCCTTGAGCAGCGTGACCTCGCCGGAGACCGTGATCGCCGACAGCGAGGCCATGCCGCCACCCAGCCGTCCCGACATCGTCTTGGAGCCGGGGCTGTTCGTGTTGGACAGTCCGTCGAAGGTGCTGACCAGCCGGCCGGAGGTGGATCTGAAGCTGACATCCGCCTCCACGTTCTTGGGCAGCCTGACCAGGATGTCACCAGAAACACTGTTGAGCGTCACGTGACCCGTGGGACGCAGGAAGAGATCGGCGGTGATGCGGCCGGAGACGCTGTTGGCCTTCAGCCGGCGCGGCGTGCCGTGGGCCACGGTCAGGTCGCCCGAGACGCTGACGAACGACAGGTCGCCGCCCAGCGCCCGGCTCTCCACGGCGCCCGAGACGGTGTTGGCGGCCACGTCGCCGCTGACGCCGTCGAGCACGATGTCGCCGGAGACGCTCTTGACGTTCGTGACCTTCTCGAACCCGGCCACCAGCGCGGGTGCGGTCACCACGCCCGCCTTGACCCGGCAGTGCTTGGGCACGGTGATGGACAGGACCGTTCTGCGCTTGTCCCGGCGCAGCCAGCCGAGCAGGCCGTCCCAGGTGAGGTCGCGATAGGCGATGGTGAGCTCTTTGTTCGCCTCGTCGTAGGTGACCAGGAGCGGCGAGGCGGAATCGAACTCGGCCACCTCCAGGGTGGGTGGGCCGTCGCTGGCCAGCACGTCGAGGCGGCCGGCGACGATGCGCACGTCGAGTGAGTCCACGTCGCCGAAGGTCAGTTGCCCCGGCTCTTCGATCGTCCACTGCTGCATGCTCCGCCGGCCCTCTCTTGTGGGTACGCTCCTACATGAATCACGATATGTCGCGTTGGCGGCAAACTCAAGATGTATCGCGTTATGAGGTGCGGGTGGGGGCGGCCGGCTTTGCCGGACTACTTGCGGGACCAACCGGTGCGATCCCGTCGTGTACGGCACCGCGCCGACACCCTGGCCGCCGACGCACCCGGTGCCGACATAGCGGGCGCGCACGTGTCTCGTGCGGATCGGCTGTCGGATGGTGGTCACGGAAAGGAGCGGGGTCAGTCGTCCTCGTCGTCCAGTCGGGCCAGCCACGTGGCCAAGCGCTCGATCGGAGTCTCGAACTCCGGGTTGAGGTCGACGAACTCCCGCAGCCGCTCCCCGAGCCACAGCAGGCTGACCTCTTCCTCACCCCGCCGCTCGACCAGCTCCTCGATCCCCCGATCGGTGAAGTACATCGTTCTCCCCTTTTCCAACCGCCGGGCCCGGCAAGGGGCCCGGATGTGACGTGACCGGACAAAGCAGCGAGCCCCCGGCGAGTACCGGGGGCTCGCTGGTAAGACGACTCAGCCGAAGATCTGGTGCTGGATCTCTTCGAGCTCGGTGTCGTGCGAGTTGTGCGAACCCGTCGCCGGCGAGCTGTTGGGCCTGCGCGACACGCGCCGCACCGCCCGTCCGCCCAGCGTCCCCGGGTCCTCGGCCAGCTTGAGGGTCAGGTACGGCCACGGCCCCATGTTGGCCGGCTCGTCCTGGGCCCACACCAGCTCGACCTGGTCGCCGTAGCGCCCCAGCTCGGCCGCCAGCTCGTCCGACGGGAACGGGTAGAGCCGCTCCAGCCGCACGAGGGCGACGTCGTCACGGCCCGACTTGTCGCGCGCCGCGGCCAGCTCGTAGTAGAGCTTGCCCGAGGTGAGCACGACCTTGGTCACCTTGCCGGGGTCGACGGTGGTGTCGCCGAGGACCGGCTGGAAGGTGCCCGAGGTGAAGTCGGACGCCCTGGAGGTGGCCGCCTTGTGGCGCAGCAGCCACTTGGGCGTGAAGACCACCATCGGCTTGTGCCGCTCCGACTCCACCTGCCAGCGCAGCAGGTGGAAGTAGTTGGCCGGAGTGGTGGGCTGCGCGACCGTCATGTTGTCGAGCGCGCAGACCTGGAGGAAGCGCTCGATGCGGGCCGAGGAGTGGTCGGGGCCCTGGCCCTCGAAGCCGTGCGGCAGCAGCAGCACGACCGAGGACTTCTGACCCCACTTCTGCTCGCCCGACGAGATGAACTCGTCGATGATCGTCTGGGCGCCGTTGACGAAGTCGCCGAACTGCGCCTCCCAGAGGACCAGCGCGTCGGGACGGACCACGCTGTAGCCGTATTCGAAGCCCAGCGCCGCGAACTCGCTGAGCAGCGAGTCGTAGACGTAGAACTTCGTGGTGCCGTGGTTGAACGTCTTGAGCGGCGTGTGGTCGGCGCCGGTCATCCGGTCCACCAGGACGGCGTGGCGCTGGGTGAACGTGCCGCGCCGGGAGTCCTGGCCGACCAGGCGCACCGGGTGGCCGTCGATCAGCAGCGAGCCGAACGCCAGCGTCTCGCCCATCGCCCAGTCGATCGCGTCCTGCTCGACGCTCTGGCCGCGGCGCTGCAGCACCGGCGCGAGGCGCGGGTGCGGCGTGAAGCCCTCGGGCAGGTTGAGCTGGGTGTCGACGATGCGCTTGAGCGTCTCGTCGCTGATCGCGGTCGGCGTGTCCTCGTGGGACCACTTGACGACCTCGGTCGGCGGCACCCGCATCGCGCCCGCCTCCAGCGGCTTCTTCGCCGCCTCGCGGGTCTCGGTGAACGCCTGCTCCAGCTTGGCCTGGTAGTCGCGCAGCGCCTGCTCGGCCTCTTCGACCGTGATGTCGCCGCGGCCGATCAGGGCCTCGGTGTAGAGCTTGCGGGTCGAGCGCTTGGCGTCGATGAGGTCGTACATCAGCGGCTGGGTGAAGGCGGGGTTGTCGCCCTCGTTGTGGCCGCGGCGGCGGTAGCAGATGAGGTCGATGACGACGTCCTTGCGGAACGCCTGGCGGTATTCGTAGGCCAGCTCGCCCACGCGTACCACGGCCTCGGGGTCGTCGCCGTTGACATGGAAGATCGGCGCCTGGATCATCCGCGCCACGTCGGTCGCGTAGACCGAGGAGCGGGAGGAGGCGGGCGAGGTCGTGAAGCCGACCTGGTTGTTGACCACCACGTGCACGGTGCCGCCGGTGCGGTAGCCGCGCAGCTGCGACAGGTTGAGCGTCTCGGCCACGACGCCCTGGCCGGCGAAGGCCGCGTCGCCGTGGATGAGGACCGGCAGGACCGTGAAGCCCTCCTCGCCCCGCTCCAGCAGGTCCTGCTTGGCGCGGACCACGCCTTCGAGCACCGGGTCGACGGCCTCCAGATGGGAGGGGTTGGCGACCACGGACGCGGTGATGGTCTTGCCGCTCGGCGCGGTGAACTCGCCGCTCGCGCCCAGGTGGTACTTCACGTCGCCCGAGCCGTGCGCGGTGCGCGGGTCGATGTTGCCCTCGAACTCGCCGAAGATCTGGGCGTAGGACTTGCCCACGATGTTGGCCAGCACGTTGAGCCGGCCGCGGTGGGCCATGCCGATGACGACCTCGTCGAGGTCCTCGTCGGCGGCGTCGCTGATCACCGAGTCGAGCAGCGGGATCAGGGACTCGCCGCCCTCCAGCGAGAAGCGCTTCTGGCCGACGAACTTCGTCTGCAGGAACGTCTCGAACGCCTCGGCGGTGTTGAGCCGGGACAGGATGTTGAGCTGCTCGTCGCGCTCGGGCGACTTGTGCGGCTTCTCCACCCGCGCCTGGATCCAGGCCCGCTCCTCGGGGTTCTGGATGTGCATGTACTCGATGCCGACGGTGCGGCAGTAGGAGTCACGCAGCACGCCCAGGATCTCGCGCAGCTTCATCAGCGGCCGGCCGCCGAAGCCGCCGGTGGCGAACTCGCGCTCCAGGTCCCACAGCGTCAGGCCGTGTGACTGGATGTCGAGGTCGGGGTGCTTGCGCTGCTTGTATTCGAGCGGGTCGGTCTCGGCCATGAGGTGCCCGCGCACGCGGTAGGCGTGGATGAGCTCGATGACGCGCGCGGACTTGGCCACGTCGTCGTCGTGGGAGGCCGAGATGTCCTGGACCCAGCGGACCGGCTCGTACGGGATCCGCAGCGCCTCGAAGATCTCGTCGTAGAAGCCGTCCTCGCCGAGCAGCAGCCGGTGGATCTGGCGCAGGAAGTCGCCCGACTGGGCGCCCTGGATGATCCGGTGGTCGTAGGTGCTGGTCAGCGTCATGACCTTGGAGACGGCCAGGCGCGAGAGCGTGTCGGGGGAGGCCCCCTGGTATTCGGCCGGGTATTCCATCGCGCCGACGCCGATGATCGTGCCCTGGCCGGGCATGAGGCGCGGGACGGAGTGGACCGTGCCGATGGTGCCGGGGTTGGTCAGCGAGATCGTGGTGCCGGCGAAGTCGTCGACGCCCAGCTTGCCGGAGCGAGCCTTGCGGACGACGTCTTCGTAGGCGACCCAGAACTGCCGGAAGTCCATCTCCTCGGCGCCCTTGATGGAGGGCACGAGGAGCTGGCGGTCGCCGTTGCTCTTCTGCACGTCGATGGCCAGGCCGAAGCCGACGTGCTCGGGCTTGACCAGGGTCGGCTTGCCGTCGATCTCCGCGTAGGAGTAGTTCATCTCCGGCATGGCGCGCAGCGCCTTGACGATCGCGAAGCCGATCAGATGGGTGAAGGAGATCTTGCCGCCACGGCCCCGCTTGAGGTGATTGTTGATCACGATGCGGTTGTCGATGAGCAGCTTGGCCGGAATGGCCCGCACACTGGTCGCCGTCGGAACCGTCAGCGACAGGTCCATGTTGGCGGCCGTGCGCGCGGCGGCGCCGCGCAGCTTGACCTCTTCGGCGCCCTTGGGCACCGCGGCGGCCGGCTGCTTCGGCTTCTCGGCCACGGGCTGCGCCTTGGGCGCGGCCTTGGCCGGTGCCGTTGGAGGCGGCGCGGTGACAGTGCCGTTCGCCGCCTCCCTGACCGGGGTTCGGCCCGGTCCGTAATCAGGGTTGTAGTCAGCGAAGAAGTTCCACCAGGCCTTGTCGACAGACTCGGGATCTTGGAGGTACTTCTGGTACAGCTCGTCGACAAGCCACTCGTTCTGACCAAAGCTTGCCAGCGGGTTTGTCCGCGACGACTCAGACGACACGGCGGAAATCGCCCTCTTCCGCAGATCGGCGTTGATGTTAGAGAACCTGTCCAAGGCTACTCGCCCGGACTGGCAACGCGCGCCGAAGAGCCCGCGCCGCCTCGAACGATCCTCTCAGGACAGCGCGGAGAGGTCACGCTCGCCTAGTCAATCCGGGTAGTGCGCCATTTATTACTCTTTGGTATCAACGTCGATGCCTGAGGTTTATTTCCCGCCAGAAAGCAACCTGGTGATGATCCGTACCTCTGGGGACAACTCGGACAGGAGGTCCGCCAGCTCCTCGCCCGCCTGCTTGAGCTCCTCCAGCGACATGGGCTCCAGGCGTTCGAGCAGGAAGATCGCGTTGGTGGTCTCCTCGGTGAGGCGCGTGCGCACGACCTGGCGCCAGTTCCACCGGCGGCAGGTGACGCCGGCGTCGTCGCGCCAGATCACCTCGCCGGGATCGGGCTGCCCGAGCGCCTCCTCCGACGGCTCGTCGCCGCCGGCCCTGACCAGCCGGGCCGGGCCGACGTAGCGGTCGAGGTCCTCGCCGCCGATGGGCAGCGCGTGCTTGACGCTGATCGAGTTGTACGCGTCGACCGCGCGGTTGATCTCCGGCAGCGGCATGCGGCGGGTGAGCGCGTCGACCGAGGGCCGGGTGCGCTGCGGCTTGGCGCCGAAGGCGCGGTAGGCGTCCTTCCAGGCGTCGATCTTGTCCGTCTGCACCTCCACCTCGGACGCCTCGGCCAGCCAGGCCCGCGTGCGGTCGTCGGTGGGCCCGTTGTTCAGGCCGTGCGCGGTCATGACCAGCACCGCGAAGTCGGGTCGCAGCGCGAGGACGGAGTCGTCCACCCAGATGTCGTCGAGCATCCCCACAGTTTAGGAGCCGGGGAACCCGGGAGCGGAAACCGCAAAATTCACTTTGCAAAATTAGCTTTGCGGTTTATCGTCGGTCGTATGCAGGAGTCGTACAAGATCACCGATCCGCAGGTGCTCAGGGCGGTCACCCATCCGCTGCGGGCCCGCCTGCTCGGTCTGCTGCGCGCCGACGGCCCGGCCACCGCGAGCGAGCTCGGCCGCAAGATGGGCGAGAGCTCCGGCTCGACCAGCTACCACCTCCGCGAGCTGTTCAAGTTCGGCTTCATCGAGGAGGACGACGACCGGCGCGACGGCCGCGAGCGCCGCTGGCGGGCCCGCCACCGCTACACCTCGTGGAACAGCAGGGAGATGTCCGACACCCCTGAGGGGCGCGAGGTGATCAAGGTCATGCGGCTGTGGCAGGCCGAGGCGCTCGGGCAGGTCGTGCAGGAGTTCGACGAGTCCGAGTGGTCTCCCGAGTGGGTGGAGACGGCCGGCATGAGCGACCACATCGCCGAGCTGCCGCCGGCCGGGCTGGCGGAGTTCATGGCGCGTACGGAGGAGATCCTGCGTGAGCTGACCGCCCGCCACGCGGGGGCTGCCGACATCGAGCAGGTACGGATCTGGGTGGGGGGCTTCCCCAGAGCCCGGGAGGAGAGATCATCATGACCGCGCGATCGGCGTACCGGCGTTACCTGCTCGTCAGCTTCCTGACCTGGCTGCCCGTGGGACTCATGGCGGCCGGCATGGTGCTGCTGATGAGCGAGCGAGGGCTCGGCCTGGCCCAGATCGGCCTGGTGGTCACCGTCTTCTCGCTCGTGGCCGTCGGCCTGGAGCTGCCCACGGGCGGCTTCGCCGACGTCGTGGGGCGGCGCGTGGTGCTGGCCGCCTCGGCCGCGGTCACGGTGGCGGCGCTCGCGCTGATCAGCGTGTCCACGACGTTCTGGATGTTCGTGGCGAGCGGCGTGCTGAAGGGCGTGGCCAGGGCGCTGTCCAGCGGCCCGGCGACCTCCTGGTACGTCGACACGCTGCACGGCATCGAGGGCAGGGACGCCGACCTCAAACCGGGCCTGGCCGGGGGCAGCGCGATGGAGTCGGTGGCCCTGTGCGTGGGCGTGCTGGCAGGTGGCGCCCTGCCGCTCCTGGTGCCGCCCTCGCTGATCTTCCCGCTGGCCGCGCCCTCCATGGTGGGCGCGGTGGCGGCGCTGGTGCTGCTGGTGGTGGTGCTCATCGCGATGCCCGAGCCGGCCCACGAGCGCCGCTCGTTCGGCAGCGTCCTGCGCGAGGTCCCCGCCACGGTGGCGGGTGGCGTCAGGCTCGCGCTGCGGGGCGCGGTGCTGCGCCGGCTCATGCTCGCCGCCGTCGTCTCCGGCGTCGTCCTGACCGGCATCGAGCTGCTCGCGCCCGGCCGGCTGGCCGAGCTGGCGGGCAGGGCCGAGCCCGGCAGCCTGGCCGGCGCGGCGGTGGCGGCGCTCGGGTTCGCCGGCAGCGCGGCGGGCAG